>NZ_AZSV01000090.1:0-17292 GCF_000582595.1 Pseudomonas sp. BAY1663 | reverse complement strand
CGTCGACCCGCTGCGCGGCAATCAGCGGGAAACAGCTGGCCGGGCCCGGATCGGGCGCCAGCACCACGCGCCCGCCGGCGACGAATACGCCCAGCGCGCCGGGCGAGCTGAGCGGGAAGTTATGCGCCGCCGGCAATGCGCAGAGGTAGCGGGTGTCGCGGTCGAAGCCGCACAGCTCTACGCTGCGGCGCACGCTGTAGTAGTAGTCGTCGTGGGTACGCGGTATCAGCTTCGGCGTGCCGGTGCTGCCGCCGGAGAGCTGGAAGAAGGCCACCTCGTCCGCCGGCGTCGGCGCGAAATCGCGCTCGGCCGCGACCGGCTGCAGCCAGGCCGCCAGGCTGCGCTGCGCCTGGCCATCGGCGTGCAGCAACGGCGTGTCGAGCTCCGGTACCCGGTGCTGCAGCTCGGCGAGGAACAGGTCGTCGTTCTGGAACAGCGGGTGCAGGCGGCTGGCGATCAGCAGGCGCGGGCGGATCTGCTCGGCATAGGCGTGCAGCTCCAGCCGGCTGTGGCTGAACAGCGCATTGACCGGCGCGATCCCGGCCTTGAGCAGGGCGAAGAAGACGATGTACAGCTCGGCCTGGTTGCCCAGCTGCACCAGCGCCCGGTCGCCCTGGCCGAGGCCGTGGTTGGCCAGGCGCCGGGCGAGGTTGCTGGACAGCGCATCCAGCTCGGCGTAGCTCAGCTGGCGCTCGCCACAGACCACGGCGATGGCGTCCGGCTGCGTTTCGACCTGGACCGCGAGCATGTGGCTGAGCGGCTCGCCGATCCAGTAGCCGGCCTGCCGGTAGCGCTCGGCGAACGCAGCGGGCCAGCGGGTGAAGGGAATCAGGCTCACACCGCCTCCTTGTCGAGGCCGAAGGCAGCGAGCATGGTGCCGAGCTTGGTGCCGGTCTCGTGCCACTCCGCTTCCGGGCAGGAGGCGCTGACCAGGCCGGCGCCGGCGAACAGGCGCACGCGGGTCTGCTGGATGATGCCGCAGCGGATCACCACCGCCCACTCGCCGTTGCCAGCGGCATCGCACCAACCGACGATGCCGCCGAACACGCCACGGTCGAACGGTTCCAGCTCGGCGATCACCTGCTTCGCCGCGGCGGTGGGAAAGCCGCACAGCGCCGGCGTCGGGTGCAGCCGGCAGGCCAGGCGCAGCGCGGACAGCTCGTCCTCCAGCTCGCCTTCGATCTGGGTGGACAGGTGCCAGAGCCTGGCGGTCTTGAGCAGCGTCGGCGCCAGCGGGACGCTCAGGCTGCGGCACAGCGGGCGCAACTGGCCGGCCAGCTCCTCGATGACCAGGCGGTGCTCATGCTGGTCCTTGGCCGAATCCAGCAGTCCTCGCGCCGCCCACTCGTCCGCCAGCGGATCGTCGGAGCGCCTGGCCGAGCCGGCCAGCGGGTTGCTGGCGAACGCCCGGCCGCGCTTGCGCAGCAGCAATTCGGGGCTGGCGCCGATCAGCACGCCGTCATCGGGCAGCTCGACGGCGAAGTGATAGGCCTCGGGATTCTGCTGGCGCAGGCCCTGGAAGATCGTCTGCGCGCATGGCGGCTCGTCGAACTCCAGCTGCAACAGCCGCGACAGCACCGCCTTGTCGATACGGCCGGCGCGCAGCAGGTCCAGCGCCTGGTTGACCGCTTGGCGAAAACCATCGCGGCCCGGCTGCTCGATACAACTGCGCGCCGCGCCACAAGGCAGGCCGCAGATCGACGTCGGTGGCGATGCCGGCGGCAGGAAGGCCAGGTGCCGCGGTACGAACAGCTGCGACGGCTGCCACTTGTCGAAGGGAATCACACCGACCACGGCGGTATTGCCCAGCCCCGCCGCGCGCGCCTCGCCCAAGGCTCGCTGCACGCTACGTTCGAGCGCCTGGCCATCTTCCTCGGCCGGCGTCGCCAGCGTGGCGAAACAGCCGCTGGCCTCGACTCCGCCCGACGGCGAATAGAAACGGAAACTGGGAGCGAATATGCGGCCCCGATGGGAGCCAGAGGGTACAGCGTGAGCCCATGCGTTCACCGCGACCTCCTTTAGTAAACTTAATCAGAATTATTATCATTTGCAATCAAGGCAGCGAATGTAGCCAGACGCCGTAGATGCGTCAAATTATTTCGAGGCGATTTGCGCAGCCGATTGAAGTGTCAAATAGCCATCACCGAAGGCCGCGAGGTACCGAACTTCTACAGCGGGTCATCGTCGAAACGGCTTCCAGCAAGTGGCAAACGGAGCCGAAATGCGGTCGAAACGGGACGAGAAATCAATGGCGTCGTGCACCCTGCCCCGAGCAGGAAAGCGCCCTGCACGACGTGGCGGATACCTGCGCAGCGGAGTCGTCGCGCTGCTGGCGGCGACCACTGCCCTGCCCGCCTTCGCGACGAACGGCCCACTCGCCGAGCGCGACGCGCAGAACAAGCGCCTGAGCGCACAACTGATGGCGGAGCCGAACCGGCTGTCGGCCGCGCCGACGGCGAAGTACAACCACATCATCACCTACGGCCAGTCGCTCGCCTCGGCGGCCGAAGGCTGGCCGGCGTTGTCCAGCCAGCCGCGCTACGACAACCTCATGCTCGGCCAGGCGGTTCGCTCGGCGACCTACAGCGGCGCCGCGTTCAAGCCGGTCGGCGAGGCCGCCTTCGCCCCTCTGCGGGCGGTGGTGCAGCGCAAGGACGATGCGCAGGTCATCCTCGAACGGGACAAGGTCGCGCAGCTGGACGCGCACGCCCAGGAGGAAGGCGAATCGGTGGACGTCGGCGCGCTGAACATGGCCCGGCGCCTGTACCTGCACCAGCACGGCAGCGATACCGATCCCGAGCACCTGTTCGTCGCCAGCAACGCCTCGACCTCCGGCCGCTCGATCGCCCAGTTGTCGAAGAGCGGCGGCACCCACGAATACCGCCGGGTGACGCAGGCCATGGACCAGGCGAAGGCGCTTGCCGACGCCGAGAACGCCAGCTACGCCGTCAGCGCCTTCTTCTGGATGCAGGGCGAATACGACTACTCGCAGACCAACGGCGGGGTGAACGACAAGGCCCGCTACAAACAGCTGATGCGCCAGCTGCGCGATGACCTCTACGCGGATACGCAAGCCCTCACCGGGCAGCCGCAGATGCCGGCCTTCATCAGCTACCAGACCGACGCCAAGTCCTCGGTGAAGGACGGCTCACTCGCCGTCGGCATGGCGCAATGGGAACTGGCCCGGGAAGAGCCGAACTGGTTCCTCGCCGGCCCGGTCTACCCCTACGTCGACAAGGGCGTGCACCTGTCGGCGAACGGCTATCGCTGGTTCGGCCAGATGCTCGGCAAGGTCTACCACCACGTCGTCATCGAACGAAAGAACTGGCAGCCGCTGTCGCCGCGCCAGGCCACCGTGGACGGCCGCGACGTGCTGATCGACTTCCACGTCCCGCATCCGCCGCTGGCCTTCGACAAACCCTACCTCGGGCACACAGCCAGCGAGGTGAAGAACAGGGGTTTCCTGCTCTACGACGACCAGGGCGAGGTGCCCATCGCCGCGGTGGAACTCGCCGCCGACACCATCGTCCGCCTGCGCGCCGGCCGCGAACTGAGCGGCCAGCCGCGCATCAGCTACGCCAGCTACCAGGTCGGCGGTGCCGGCCAGCTACGCGACAGCGACCCCATGCGCGCCGACGCCAGCTACGAATACCTGCCCGAACTCATGCCCAAGGAAGCGAACATCGAGGCGCTGGTGGACAAGCCCTACCCGCTGCACAACTGGAGCATCGCGTTCGATATCGAGGTTGGAGGCCAGCAGGCCGCCGGGCGCGACCAGGACTGAAGCGCGCTCGAACTCAGATCGGCGCCTCGATCCCCAGCAGGCGCATGCGGCGGTACATCGTCGGCCGTGACACGCCGAGTTCGCGCGCCGCGGCACTGACGTTCCAGCGGTGGCGACGCAACGTCTCGCGCAATGCCACAGCCGCCTCGGGTTCCGGCTCCGCCTCGGTTTGCCGGCCGCGTACGAGGATTCGCGGGAGGCATTCGTCTGGCAGATCCTGCACGGTGATCTCGTCCCCCTCGCAGGTCGCCAGCGCGTACTGCAGCACGTTGCGCAGCTCGCGGATATTGCCCGGCCAGGGATAGGCCAGCAGCGCGCTTATGGCATCGCCACGCAGGTGCGGGTTGCCCGGTCGACCCTCGGCCAACTCGGCAAAGACGCGGTCGATCAGGAACGCCTTGTCCGCCCGTTCACGTAACGGCGGCAGCTTCAGCGACGCGCCATTGAGGCGGTAGAACAGATCCTCGCGGAACGCCCCGCTCTCGACCATATGCCGCAGGTCACGGTGGCTGGCCGCAATCACGCGGATATCCACCTTCACCGGCCGCTCGGCGCCCAGTGGCGTCACCTCCTGCTCGGCCAGTACACGCAGCAGGCGGGTCTGCAGGTGCAGCGGCATGTCACCGATCTCGTCGAGGAACAGCGTGCCGCCGTCGGCCTGCTGGATCAGGCCGCGCATGCCCTTGCTGCGCGCCCCGGTGAAGGTGCCCGGGGCGTAGCCGAACAGTTCGCTCTCGATCAGCGATTCGGGCATCGCCCCACAGTTGATTGCCACGAACGGCTGGCTGCGTCGGCTGCCGCTTTCATGCAGCGCCTTGGCCAGGCGTTCCTTGCCGGTGCCGGTCTCGCCGTTGAGCAGCACATTGAGCGGCTCGCTGCACAACCGGCGGGCGCGGGCGAGCATCTTGCGCATCGCCGGGTCATCGTCGGCCAACTCGTCGAGCGCGCAACGCGGCATGGCCGCCGTGCGCTCGACCGGCGCCGGCGCGGCGCGGCGTGGCTCCATCAGCGCGGCGAAGAACAGCCGGTTGTGAAGCTGGGTACGGAAGGCGCGGACCTGATCATGGCTGGCGTAGGGAATACTCAGGATGTCCGCCAGTTCGCAGTCGAAGAACTCATCGATGCGAGCCCGCGTCAGGCTGCCGAACGGCCCCGGCGTCATCAGCCGTGCTCGGCGAGCAGGCCGCGGGCGGCAGTGTTGCCGGCCAGCAGCTCGCCGTCGTCGCCCAGGGCCAGCAGATAGTGGCGGTTGATCAGCACGAACTCGCGCGAGGCATCGAAGCAGAGGATCGACCGGTCACGGTACAGGCGCAGGAAGTAGGCGTCCTCGATCATCCGTGCGTACTGCTTGACCAGCTGCAGGGCAAAGGTCTGCGAATCTTTGGTCGGCGGTGAGTGCAGCGCGGAAATGTCGAGCACCGCCAGCAATTGCCCCTGCGGGTTGAACATCGGCACTGCGGTGCAGGTGAGGTTGGTGTGCCAGGCGCTGAAATGGTCGTGCTGGTGGCAGGTCAGCGCCTGCTGCTCCTTGATGCAGGTGCCGACTGCGCAGGTGCCGGCGTGGTCCTCGCCCCAGTCCGAACCGAGGTAGAGGCCGGTCTTGCGGTGCGCCTTCTCATCGGCCGGGTCACCGAGAAACTGCACGGCGATGCCGCGGTTGTCGGTGAGCAGGATGATGTAGCCGAGTTCGGCGACGTGGCGATACAGCTGCTCCACCCCAGCGCGGGCGACGGCGATCAGCTCATCGGCCTGGTCCTGATGTTCGCGCAGCACCTGGCGCGGCACGAAGCGGGCCTCGGCGGGGCGCGCCGGGTCGAGTCCGTAGTCATGCACGCAGCGGCGCCAGGAACGGGCGATGATCGGATCGCGGTCACCGCTTTGCTGCGGTGCGTTGGCCAGCGACAGCACGGCCTCGATATGACTGGCAGGCGTGGCGAGCAGCGTCATGCTTCCTCCTCGATCCCCGGCACGCAGGCGCCCGGAGACCTGGGTGATTCTTCTTATTGATGGTCCGTTGTCTTCGACCCATTGCAACTGCCAGCAGCATAAACCAATGCACCCGGCTGGGAAGTTCAACTTTGGAACATGGCACCCCTTAAAAGAGGCAACCAAGTTGTAAAGTGCTTTACAGCGACGTTACAGGTGTAAAGTTCGGCGCGTTTTACACCTCGATTACAGAATCGTGCTCATAGACATTTAAATTCTTTTAAATCAATCAGTTACCAAAACGAAAAAACATTATAAAAGTTGGCACGCGCCCTGCTCCTGCACTCTTGCGGAACAAGCCCCCGCATAACAAGAACGCCAGGCGCCTGCACTTTTCTCAGGCTCCGGCAATAAATCAGGAGCTGAGCCATGCAAGATCCAGCCTGCCATAAAGGCGCCCTCAGTCGCCGACGCTTTCTATCCCTGACCGGCCAGTCCGCCCTCGCCTTCAGCCTGGCACAACTGATTCCCGTGCGCCTGCTGGCCGACGAGGCCCTGCCGGAGCTGCCCACCGGGCTGCTGCGCATGGGCCGCGACGTGTTTCCCCACGACTTCATCGACGACGCGCACTACGCCCGCCCGCTGGCCGAGCTGGTCAAGGAGCAGCCGAAGCTGGTCGCCGCTGGCCTCGATAACCTCGACCGGCGCGCGCTCAAGGCTCACGACCGCCCGTTCGAGATGCTCGACGAAGCGCAGCGCGTCGCCCTGCTTACCGAGGTCGAGCGCACGCCGTTCTTCAAGGCCGTGCGCAGCAACCTGATGTTCGGCCTGTACGACAACAAGGCGCTGTTCCCACTGTTCGGCTACGAGGGCTCGTCGTGGCAATACGGCGGCTACGTCAACCGCGGCTTCGACGATCTCAACTGGCTCTGAGCCGGGGCGCCTCGCGGCGCCGACTCCACAACAAGAACAAGATGAGGGATACCCCATGGCAACTTTCGCCCAGGACGACGATGGCGTCGTAGTGATCATCGGCTCCGGCGCTGGCGGCGGCACGCTGGCCAACGCGCTGGCCAAACAGAAGATTCGCAGCGTGGTGCTCGAGGCGGGCAAGCGGCACACGCTGGAGGACATCGAGAACGACGAGTGGGCGATGTTCAAGAAGATCTCCTGGCTCGACAAACGCATCGCCGCCGGCGACTGGCACCTGGCCGAAAACAACCCCAACCTGCCGGCCTGGATCGTCAAGGGCGTCGGCGGCAGCACCGTGCACTGGGCCGGCATCGCCCTGCGCTTTCGTGATTTCGAATTCAGGATGCGGAGCATCAACGGCGACATCGCCGGAGCCAACCTGCTGGACTGGCCGGTGACCCTGGAAGAAATAGCGCCCTGGTACGAGAAGGCCGAGAAGCACATGGGCGTGACCGGCCCCAGTACCGGCATGGCCTATCACCCCTGGCACAACTCCTTCAAGGTGCTGGCCACCGGTGCCAAGCGGGTCGGCTACAAGGAGATCCTCTCCGGGCCGATGGGCATCAACACCGAGCCCTACGACGACCGCGCCGCCTGCCAGCAGATCGGCTTCTGCATGCAGGGCTGCAAGATGGGCGCGAAGTGGTCGACGCTCTACACCGACATTCCCCGCGCCGAAGCCAGTGGCTATTGCGAGGTGCGGCCGCAGTCGATGGTGCTGCGCATCGAACACGACGCCAAGGGCAAGGTGAACGGCGTGGTCTACGCCGACGCCCAGGGTACCATCCAGCGGCAGAAGGCCCGGGTGGTCTGCGTGGCGGGCAACTCCATCGAGTCGCCGCGCCTGCTGCTCAACTCCGCTTCCTCGATGTTCCCCGACGGGCTGGCCAACTCCTCCGGCCAGGTCGGCAGGAACTACATGACCCACACCACCGCCGGCATCTTCGCGGTGATGCCCAAGCCGGTGAACATGCACCGCGGCACCACCTGCGCCGGGGTCATCTCCGACGAGTCGTACAACGATCCGTCGCGCGGTTTCGTCGGCGGTTACCGCCTGGAAATCCTCGCCCTCGGCCTGCCGTTCCTGTCCGCCTTCCTTGACCCGACGCCCAAGGGCTGGGGCCGCCAGTTCGCCTCGCGGATGGAAAAGTACAACCACATGTCCGGCGTCTGGCTGTGCGGCGAAGACCTGCCGCTGGAAAGCAACCGCATCACCCTGCACGCCAACGAGAAGGACCAGTACGGCCTGCCGATCCCGGTGGTGACCAAGAGCGATCACCCCATGGATGCCGCCATGCGCAAGCACGGCGTCGCCGCCACCGCCAAGTGCTACGAGGCCGCCGGCGCCACCGACGTGATCGAGCTGCCGCCCTACCCGGCCAGCCACAACATGGGAACCAACCGCATGAGCGCCAAGGCCCGTGACGGCGTGGTGAACAAGTGGGGCCAGAGCCACGACATCCCCAACCTGTTCGTTTCCGACGGCAGCCAGTTCACCACCAGCGGCGGCCAGAACCCCACCCTCACCATCGTCGCGCTGGCCCTGCGCCAGGCCGAGCAGATCGGCCGGCTGCTCAACGAACGCGCGATCTGACCACCACTACAAGGGAGTCGACCATGACCCAGCCCAACAACTCGCAGCGCCTGTGGATGTACGAGCAGATGCTGACCAGCCGCTACATGGAGGAATCCATCGAGCGCATCTACATGGAAGGCAAGACGCCGGTGTTCAACATGGCCAAGGGCCGATTCCCGGCGAGATGCACCTCTCCAACGGCCAGGAGCCCTGCGCGGTAGGCGTCTGTGCGCACCTCGAGGCCGGTGACATCGTCACCGCCACCCACCGCCCGCACCACATCGCCGTGGCCAAGGGCGTCGACCTCAACGAGATGATGGCCGAGATCTTCGGCAAGGCCACCGGGCTTTCCGGCGGGCGCGGCGGCCATATGCACCTGTTCGATGGCCGGGTGAATTTCTCCTGCTCGGGGATCATCGCCGAAGGCATGGGGCCGGCCGTCGGCGCCGCATTGTCGCGGCAGATGCAGGGCAAGCCCGGCGTGGCCGTGTCCTTCATCGGCGAGGGTGCGGCCAACCAGGCGCCTTCCACGAAACGCTGAACCTCGCCGCGCTGTGGAAGCTGCCGGTGGTGTTCGTCATCGAGGACAACGCCTGGGGCATCTCGGTGGCCAAGGCCAGCGCCACCTGCATCAAGCAGCACCACGTGCGCGCCGCGGCCTACGGAATGCCCGGTGTGTTCGTCGAGAACAACGACCCGGACGGCGTGTTCCGCGCGGCCGGCGAAGCCATCGAACGCGCCCGTGCCGGTGGCGGCCCGACCCTCATCGAGATCGAGACCTACCGCCTGGCCGGCCACTTCATGGGCGATGGCGAAACCTACCGCCCCGAGGGCGAGAAGGACGGCCTGATGAAAAAGGACCCGATTCCCGGCTACCGCCAGCGCCTGATCGACGAAGGCGTGATGAGCGAGGCACAGGCCGAGGAAATCGAGGCCCGAGCACGCGGCCGCATCGACGAGGCAATCGAGTTCGCCCGGCAAAGCCCCTATCCGAGTCCCGAAGAGGCGATGGAGAAGGTGTTCGTGTGAGCCCGCGGGACTTCACCGCGGCTCTAGAGCACGGCTTTTGGGGGTGCGCCTGCTGGCCCGGCCCCAAAGCGTCAAAAGCTCGCGCCGAGGGCGGCCCTCCCACAGAAGCCAGAGCCCGCACCGGCCGCTGGTGTAGGAGGCGCGCCTCGCGGCGATGCAGGCCGCAGGCCTGCCCAAAGCTAGGACCGAGCGCCCGAACGATGCAGAACAACGACAAGAGGAACACCCGATGAACAGCCAAGCCACCATGACCGCCGCCGTCTGGCACGGTCGCAAGGACATCCGCCTGGAACAGGTGCCGCTGCCCACAACGCCGCAACCGGGCTGGGTGCAGATCCGCGTGCACTGGTGCGGCATCTGCGGTTCCGACCTGCACGAATACCTCGCCGGCCCCGTGTTCATCCCGGTGGATGCGCCGCACCCGCTCACCGGCATCAAGGGCCAGTGCATCCTCGGCCACGAGTTCTGCGGCGAGATCGTCGCCACGGGTGACGGCGTCGAGGGCTACGCCCCAGGCGACAAGGTTGCCGCCGATGCCTGCCAGCACTGCGGCCAGTGCCGCTTCTGCAAGACCGGCCAGTACAACCTCTGCGAGCAACTGGCCTTCACCGGCCTGATGAACAACGGCGCTTTCGCCGAGTTCGTCAACGTACCCGCCGAGCTGCTCTACCGCCTGCCCGAAGGCTTTCCTCTGGAGGCCGGCGCGCTGATCGAACCACTGGCGGTCGGCATGCACGCGATGAAGAAGGCCGGCAGCCTGCTGGGCGAAACGGTGGTGGTGGTCGGTGCCGGCACCATCGGCCTGTGCACCATCATGTGCGCCAAGGCCGCTGGCGCCGGTCAGGTGATCGCCCTAGAGATGTCCGCGGCGCGCAAGGCCAAGGCGCTGGAAGTCGGCGCCACGCGGGTCATCGACCCCAGCGAGTGCGACGCCATCGCCGAGATCAAGGCGCTCACCGGCGGCTACGGCGCCGACACCTCCTTCGAGTGCATCGGCCACAAGGCCACCGCCAAGCTCGCCCTCGACGTGATCCGCAAGGCCGGTCGCTGCGTGATGGTGGGCATCTTCGAGGAGCCCTCGGAATTCAACTTCTTCGAGATCGTCGCCACCGAGAAACAGGTGATCGGCTCGCTCGCCTATGCGGGGGAGTTCGCCGACGTCATCGCCCTGATCGCCGACGGGCGCATGGACGTGACCCCGCTGATCACCGGCCGCATCGGCCTGGACAACATCCTCGAGCAGGGCTTCGAGGAGCTGGCCAATCACAAGGACCGCAACGTCAAGATCATCGTCAGCCCCAGCGCGCTGGCCGGCTGAGCAGGAGACCACCATGACCACAGCAGTAAAGGAAAGAAAACTCACCGTCGCCCGCGCCATGGCCGAAGCCGTGGCGCAGGAGATGCGCCTGGACCCGAAGGTGTTCGTGATGGGCGAGGACATCGGCCAGCTCGGCGGTGTGTTCGGCAATACCCGTGGCCTTTATGAAGAGTTCGGCAAGACGCGCATCCGCGACACGCCGATCTCCGAAACGGCCTTCATCGGTGCCGCGGTGGGCGCTGCGTCGGACGGCATGCGGCCGATCGTCGAGCTGATGTTCGTCGACTTCTTCGGCGTCTGCATGGACGCCATCTACAACCTGATGGCCAAGAACACCTACTTCTCCGGCGGCAAGGTCCCGGTGCCCATGGTGCTGATGGCCTCCACCGGCGCCGGCTACTCGGACGCCGCCCAGCATTCGCAGTGCCTCTACGGCACCTTCGCCCACCTGCCGGGCATGAAAGTCGTCGTGCCGAGCAACGCCTACGACGCCAAGGGCCTGATGACCGCGGCCATCCGCGATGACAACCCGGTGGTCTACCTCTTCCACAAGGCGCTGCAGGGCATGGGCTGGCTGGGCACCGAGAAAGGCGCCACGGTGCCGGTGCCGGAGGAGCCCTACATCGTCGAGATCGGCAAGGCCAAAACCGTGCGCGAGGGCCGCGACGTCAGCCTGGTCAGCCTCGGCGCCGGGGTGCATCACGCCCTGCGCGCCGCCACGCTGCTGGAAAAGGATGGCGTCAGCGCGGAGGTCATCGACCTGCGCAGCCTGGTGCCGCTGGACCGCGAACACGTCATCGCCTCGGTGCGCAAGACCGGCCGACTGATCGTGATCGACGAGGACTATCACAGCTTCGGCGTCAGCGGCGAAATCATCGCCAGCGTCGTCGAGCACGACATCGGCATGCTCAAGGCACGCCCGCAACGGGTGGCCTTCCCCGACATTCCCATCCCCTTCACCCCGGTCATGGAGCAATGGGCGCTGCCCAATGCGGACAAGATCGTGGCCGCCTATCACGCCCTGAACAAGGAATGACCCCATGAGTAACCCAACCCCCATCGTGATCGCAGACGACCTCTGGGAAGGTGACGCCGAAGCGGTGATCACCTCCTGGCTGGTGAGCGACGGCGCCGAAGTCGCCGCCGGTGACCTGGTCGCCGAGATCATGTCGGAAAAGGCCCAGTTCGAGATCGAAGCGCCGGTGGCCGGCGTGCTGAAGATCCTCGAAGACGAAGACGTGGTGATCGCCAAGGGCGCAGTCATCGCCCAGGTGGAATAGCCATGACGCAACTGGAGAATCTGTCCGGCGCACTGCCCCCCGAGCGGGTGCCACTCAAGGGCATGCGCAAGATGATCGCGGCGAAGATGCTCGAGAGCCTGCAGACCACCGCCCAGCTGACCCACCACGCCGAATGCCGGCTGGATGCGCTCAAGGCCCGCCGCGCCGAACTCAAGGCGGCTGGCAGTGCGGTGTCGGTGCAGGACCTCGTGCTGCTCAAGGTGATCGAAACGCTCAAGGCGCATCCTGGCCTGAACGCCACCCTGGCCGACGAGGTAATCCACCACCATGCGGCGGTGCATCTCGGCCTGGCCATCCCCCTGCCCGGCGACCTGCTGGTGGCACCGGCGCTGTTCAACGCCGAACAGCTGGACGGCGAAGAGCTGTGCCAGGCGCGCAAGGCGTTGGTGGAAAAGGCCTTGGCCAGCAAGCTGTCGGTCAAGGAGCTGACCGGCGCCACTTTCACCGTGTCCAACCTGGGGTTGTCGCGGGTGCACCACTTCACCCCGGTGCTCAACCCGCCGCAGGTGGCCATCCTCGGCATCGGCGGCGTGCAACGTCGGCTGGAACTGAGCGCGAGCGGTGCGCTGGTGGAGGTCGAATGGCTGGGCCTGTCGCTGACCTTCGACCATCGCGCAGTGAACGGCGCGCCGGCAGCGAACTTCCTCGACGACCTGTGCCGGCGCATCGAGGAGGATGCGGCATGAACGGCATCGCCCGCTTCAGTGTAGCGGCCGGCCTGAATGCCGAACGTGCCCTGCTGCAACGCGTCTGCGATGGCCTGTTCGATTGCCAGCTGCTGCTCTGGCGCCCGACCGGCCAGGCGCTGGTGATGCCCGGCAGCTTCGAACGCCGCCCCGGTTTCGCCCTGGCCAGCCAACGCTGCGCGGCGCAGGGCTGGCAGATCCTGCTGCGAGACACCGGCGGCGAGCCAGTGCCGCAGTCGCCGGCTGTGCTCAATATCGCCCTGGCCTATGCGCTGCCGGCTGGCGACGAAGCCGGCAACCGTATCGACACCGCCTATGAACGGTTGCTCGAACCCCTGGCACTGTGGCTGGCGGAGAACGGCCTCAAGGCCGGTGTGGGTGCGGTTCCGGGTGCCTTCTGCGACGGCCGCTACAACCTCACCCTGGAGGGCCGCAAGCTGGCCGGCACCGCGCAACGCTGGCGGCGCAGCCATGACGGCCGACCGGCAGTGCTGGCCCATGCGGCTCTGCTGATGGACGACTGCCGCGAATCGATGGCCCAGGTCGTCAACCGCTTCTATCACGCCTGCGCCAGCGACCTGCGCTGCCGGGCCGACAGCCATCTGCCCCTCGGCGAGCGGCTACCAGGCGCCTGGAGCGCGGCCGAGTCACTGGCCGAGCGTTATCAACGCGTCCTGGCCTGGCAGGGCCTGGAACTCGACGCCCACCCATTGCGCAGCACGGGCGCCGGGCAGCTCTCCCCCTTGCTTTGAACAACAACAATACGGCGGGCCGTCGGCCCAGCCATGCTCGGAGGAAACACCCATGCCCCCATCCATATCCGCCCCACGCAGCCTGCCCGGCCAGCGCGGCATCCAGCACTTCGGCCTGACCGTGCCCAATCTCGATGAGGCGGTGAGCTTCTTCTGCGAGGTGCTCGGCTGCGAGCCGTTCTTCGAACTCGGCACCTTCGCCTTCGATGACGACTGGATGCACGAACACCTCAATGTCCATCCGCGCGCCGTCATCAGGAATTTCCAGATGCTGCGCTGCGGCAACGGGACGAACCTGGAAGTGTTCGAGTACGCCGCACCGGACCAGGCCGGCACGCCACCGAAGAACAGCGACATCGGCGGCCACCACCTGGCGTTCTACGTGGACGACATGGACGCCGCGGTGGCCTTCCTCAGGGAACGCGGCATCCGCGTGCTCGGCGAGCCATCGACCTTCACCGAGGGGCCTGGCAAGGGCCTGACCTGGGTGTACTTCCTCGCGCCCTGGGGCTTGCAGCTGGAGCTGGTCAGCTTCCCCGACGGCATGGCCTACGAACAGGGCCGCGAACGCCTGCTCTGGGATCCGCGCTTCCCTGCCCGCTAAGCGCCGCGCCGGCTCGCCAGGGCCGGCCGTTTCCGCGTTCCATTCAAGGATCAAAAAACAATGACAAAAAGACTGCGCTGCGGCAGCGGCCTTCTCGCCGCCTGCCTGTTCACTTCTGCCCACGCGTCCGACTACTCGCCGGACCAGCACCTCTTCGGCGACTGGAACGGCGCCCGCACCCGCCTGCACGAGGCCGGGGTCGATTTGCAGATCACCTACGTCAACGAGCTGGCCTGGAATACCCAAGGTGGCGATGAGCATACCGGCACCTATGCCGACCAGCTGATGTTCGACGCCGTGCTCGATCTGGATCGCCTGCTGGGCTGGTCCGGCGCCGGCCTGCATTTCACGGTGATCAACCGCAACGGCGAGAACCTCAACGCCGAAGCCGATCTGGGCGTGCTGCTGCAACCGCAGGAAATCTATGGTTACGGCAGCGCCACCCGCCTGGTGCAGTTCTACTACCAGCAGGCGCTGCTGGACGACCGCCTGCTGGTCAAGCTCGGCCGGCTGCCCATGAGCGGGGACATCTACCCCTTCGCCTGCCCGTTCCAGAACCTCGGCTTCTGCGGCACGGTGCCCGGCTACATCACATCGAACTGGTATACCTGGCCGATCAGCCAGTGGGGCGCCACCGCCCGCTACCAGCTAGACGAAGCCTGGTCGCTGCAAACCGCGATCTATCAGGTCAATCCGCGCTTCACCGAGCGCAGCCAGCGCCTGAACTTCGGCAGCCCGTCGGGCACCACCGGTTACCACGCGGTCGCCGAGCTGGGCTGGACGCCGACCCTTGCCGGCCAGCCCGGCGCCTATCGGCTGGGCCTGTGGCGCAATACCGGCGACTTCGAGGACTTGTACCGCGACAGCTCGGGCCTGCCCCTATCGCTTTCCGGCGCATCAGCTGCCGAGCACGACCAGGCCACGGGCGGCTACCTGATGGCCGAGCAGCAAGTCTGGCAGAGCGCCGCGGTGCCAGCGCGACGGTTGAAGCTGTTCGCCAACTTCATCCAGTCCGACCCGGACGTGACCTATATCGAGCGGGTCTGGCAGGTTGGCGGCATGCTCTCCGCGCCATTCGCCTCGCGCCCGAACGACGAGCTAGGCCTGGGCCTCGGGCGCCTGGAAATCAACGACGATGCCCGCCGTCGCCTGCGCGAACAAGGCGACCCGGTGCCCAACGTGGAATACCCGGCCGAGCTGTATTACCGCGTGGCGCTGACACCCGCCCTCTCGCTGACGCCGAACATCCAGTACTTCCACCGACCAGGCGGCTTCGACGAAGACAAGGACGTGGTGGTCGTCGGACTGAAGACGGGGGTCAGCTTCTGACCAGCGCATGAAGCGGCGACCGCGCGAAAAGCCGGTCGCCGCTTGCGCTTCGCTCAATCCCTCAAAGCTCCCCACCCTCACCTGTGCGTACCGCCGCGGGTCTGTCAAATCAGCGTGCTGCCGCTGTACGTGAGCGATTGTCCCGATCGCCCGCAGCAAGACCAGCTGGCATAGGGATCAACCGCAAGCAATTTGAAACTGGAGGGCGGGTCGCTTCCCTTCACTGACCTGTTCCAGTTGTTCTAACCGCGGCATCGCTGGCTGCGCCGCGTTGGGACGGCTTGGCCCGGTGCGCACCATCGGCGGGCGCCATAGCGCTGGGCAGCCGCCTGATCGAGCGGTCAGTCGCAGGCCGAAATCCATCCTCAAAACAGGAACATAGTCCCGATCCGCGGCGTTCTGGCACAGCCGGTGCACCTTCAAAAGCAGGCGTCATGCCCTGTTAGTACAAGTTGCTCAACCGCCAAGGTGAAGACAAATGGACAACCGGAATAGCCTGCTTGCGACCTCGTTACTCGGATCCGTCCTGCTGTTCAGCGGCCCGCTGGCAGCGGAAACCATCCACATCGGAATCGGCCATCAGAGCATGGTCACCAACACCGTTTCCGGCGGCATCGTGCTGGAGAAACTCGACCTGCTGAACAAGCACCTGCCGCGAACCGGCAAGTACGCGGACGCCGACTACCGGATCGAGTTTCGCGACTACGATTCCGGCCCGCCAATCACCAACCAGATGCTCGCCGGCAAGCTCGACTTCGGTGTCATGGGCGATTACCCGCTGATCGTCAATGGCGCCAAGTTCCAGGCCACCGGCAAGCAGCAGACGCGCTTCATCGCGGTGACCGGCTACAACCTCAAGGGCACCGGCAACGGCATCGTGGTGCCCAAGAACTCACCCGTGCAGTCGCTTGCCGACCTCGCTGGCAAGAGCCTCTCAACGCCGGTCGGCAGTGCGGCCTGGGGCATGACGCTGAAGGTGCTGCGCGACGCCGGGCTGTCCGACAAGGTGACGCTGGTCAACCAGAGCCCACCGGTGGGCGCGGCGAACATTGCCGCCGGCAAGATCGACGCGCATGCCGACTTCTGCCCCTGGTCCGAGATCATGGAATTCCGCGGCACCGCGCGGAAGATCTACGACGGCAGCGAGGCCGGCATCCCCACCTTCCACGGCATCGTGGTGCGCGACGACTTCGCCAAACAGTACCCCGAGGTGGTCGAGGGCGTGCTCAAGGCCACCCTGGCCGCGCAGCAATGGATTAGCGAAGACCCACGGCGCGCCGCGGAAAAGGTGGCCGAATGGACCGGCGTGGAGAAGGAGGTGCTCTATCTCTACTTCAGCCAGGGCGGCATTTCGACCATGGAGGCGAGCATCAAGCCGCAGTGGGTCGAGGCGATGAAATACGACCACGCCCTGCTGCAGCAGGAAATGCAGATCCCCGATCTGGATTTCGCCGCCTGGATCGACGACAGCTACCTGAAGAAGGCCTACGCCGACATGGGCCTGGACTACGCCGCCGCGGTCGCCAGCGTGGTCAGCCCGGTCGCCCGCGCGCCAGGACGCAAACCGGCGGAGATCTGGTTCCAGGAGCAGGGCATCGTCGCCTACGACAGCACCGCCGCCATGCTCGCCGCCGAAGCCGACGCCAAGGCGTCCGGCAAAGCCATCAACGCCACCTACGTCTACGACAACCTCACCGGCCTGAAGCTGTTCGGCAAGGCGGCCTACCTGGTCAAGGACGCCAGCGGCGAGGTGTTGGCATTCATGAAGAAAAGCGACTCGGAGCAGCACATCGCCCAGCACGGCGGCAGCGCCCTGCTGAGCGCTGCACCCGTGGCGATGCTGGACTGAGCCCCTGCGCGGCCCGTGCCACGGGCCCCGCCTCAAGCCGAGGAGTGACCGCATGAGCGTCAAACCGACCCCCCTGTTCGATAGCGAACCGGCAACGCCAGAAGCCGACCGGCCGCTGCTGACCGCTGCGCCGGCGCCCAGCCAGCGCCGGTTGCCGCCACCTCCG
>NZ_AZSV01000089.1:0-17314 GCF_000582595.1 Pseudomonas sp. BAY1663 | reverse complement strand
AGGGCGAAACCAGAAGTATCAGCACACTCGATAAGCGATTTAACGACCAAGTCTCAGACTAAACCGAACAGCAGCACCATCACCCAATCTTGCCAGTCCGGTATCAAAAACTCATCCCCTCCCAGTGGCGTTGCATGCCACTGCGCAAGGCTCAACCTTGCCGATCGAGCTGCCGATTTGGCCCACCCTCCCGTACCCAGAACAGCGTGGCGCCCGCCACCGCCGCCGGCATGACCAACAGATTCAACACCGGTACCAGCAGCGCGGCATAGGTCACCGCGCCGAAGCCCAGGCTCTGCCAGCGGCGCTGGCGCAGCCAGGCCATCATCTCGGGCCAGCTCAGCTTGTTGTTGTCCGCCGGGTAGTCGATGTACTGCACCGCCATCATCCACACGCCGAACAGTAGCCATAACGGTGCGGCGGCGAGGTTCAGCACCGGAATGAACGACAGCACCAGCAGCGCCAGGGCGCGCGGCGCGAAGTAGGCGAGTTTGCGCAGTTCGCGGCCAAGGGTGCGCGGCAGCATGGCCAGCAGCTCGGCCCAGCTGAACGGCGGGGAGGCATCGTCGCCGCGGACCACGACTTCGACCTTTTCCGCCAGAAAGCCGTTGAATGGCGCGGCAATGATGTTGGCGAGCAGGGTGAAGGTGAAGAACACCATCAGCACCACCAGCGCAACGAACAGCGGCCAGAGCACGTATTCGAGGAAGCCCAGCCAGTCCGGCAGGCTGGGCATGAGGGCATCGACCCAGATGCCGAACTGGCGGATGGCGAGCCAGACGAGGCCGAAGAACAGCAGCACGTTGACCGTCAGCGGCAGGATCACGAACAGCCGCAACCCGGGGCTGAGCACCAGCCGCAGGCCTTCACGCAGGTACTGCGGGCCGGAAAGGGCGGATACGGGCATGAACGACTCCAAAGGTTTGGCGGGCAGGGCGGACGATGGATAGCCAGTGCCTATGATAGGCATGCAGGCACTGAATTTCCCCGAAGGCGGTGGAGGGCGTAACGTGCAGCCCAACGGTTTCCGGGATCATCCGCTCCTTCAGCCTTCCCCTAAGTGTCTGGGATGATCCCTTTTTATCCGCCGCCCCGGGTTTATTTGCGCGTGAGCGGAGGCGTATCGAAGCGCACGCCGGGCAGCCCGGTTTCCATCAACGCGCGGATATTGCGGTGGTCGCTGCCGCCCGGGTTGGCCAGTACGGCCTGGTAGTGTTCGCCGAAGGCGAGCAGGGCTTCTTCGGTGCTGAAGCCTTCCAGCAAGGCCATGCCCAGCGTCTTGCAGGAGCCTTCGTTCTCGCCGGCGGCATTCTCCAGGCTGCCATTGACGAAGCGGCTGGGCCGGTAGTCGTAGGTGCTTTCGATGAATGCCAGCGTTTCGCTGAACGGGTGGTTGCGGTTGCGCAGGCTCGCGCGGAAATCCTTCAGGTCTTTCATTCTTTCTGTGCCTTGTCGAACGCGGCCTGCTGCTCGGCCGTGGCTTCCTTCTGGTAGCGTTTCTTCCACTCGCTGTAGGGCATGCCGTACACCTCTTCGCGGGCCTGGTCGGCGCTGAGTTCGATTTCCAGGTCGTCCGCGGCGGCCTTGTACCACTTCGACAGGCAGTTGCGGCAGAAACCGGCCAGGTTCATCAGCTCGATGTTCTGCACGTCGGGGCGGGTGCGCAGGTGTTGCACCAGGCGGCGGAAGGCGGCGGCTTCGAGTTCGGTACGTTCTTGGTCGTTCATCTCTGGAATCTCGGCGTTGGCTGAGGTCGGCCGGATCATAACCTTGCCTCGCTGGGCGAGCCAGCCTGGGTGGCCTCAATCCCGATGCGCTGCCAGGGTGATGGAAACGGACTCGGCGAAGCGCAGGGCGTGGGGTTTGTCGACCTCGACTTCGGCATAGCGCACCTGCGGATACTGCATGACCAGGTCGAGGATTTCCTGGGTCAGCCGTTCGAGCAGGGCGAAGCGGTTGTCCTCGACGTGCTGGATGATCGCCTTGGTGATGGTGCGGTAGTTCAGCGCCTGCTCGATGTCGTTGCCGCGCACCGCGGCGGCGGCGGGGTAGAGCATGGTCAGGTTGATCAGCACATCCTGCTTGTTGAGGATTTCTTCTTCCTTGATGCCGATGTAGGTGCGCAGCCGCAGGTCCTTGACGCGGATGCGTGCCATGGAAGGTTCCAGTCGGGGCATGTCGTCTCCTTGCTGTCGTTCAGATCAGGTGGCGGCCGCCGTTCACGCTCAGTGTGGTGCCGGTGACGTAGGGATTGTCGAACAGATAACGCAGGCTCTGGTAGATCACTTCGGCACCGGGCTCGATGCCCAGAGCCGACTTGGCCAGGGCCTTGGCGCGGTAGGCGTCGTCGTCGTCCGGGTTGAACTGGATCAGCGCCGGGGCGATGCCGTTGACCTTGATCGCCGGCGCCAGGCGGGCGGCGAAGGACAGGGTCAGGTTGTCCAGGCCGGCCTTGCTCGCGGCGTAGGCGATGTGTTTCCTGCTGCCCTTGCGGGTGACGTCGTCGCCGATATGGACGATATCCGCCGGCCCGCCGTGGCGCAGCAGTTCGGCGCAGTGCAGGTTGATCAGGTAGGGCGCCAGCATGTGCACCTGGAACAGCTGGCGAAAGGCCTCGGCTTCCTGCCCGGGGGTATCGGGGCGCCATTCGGAGGCGTTGTGCACGATGGCCCGCAGGTGCCTGGTTCGCTCCTTGAGCGCCGCGATGAAGGCCATGATGCCGGCTTCGTCGGCGAAGTCGGCCTGCAGGGCGATGGCTCCGCGCTCGCGTAGGCGGGCGATGCCGTCACGCTCTTGGCGGTAGCTGACGATTAGCGGGTGGCCGTCGTCCAGCAGGCGTTCGGCGCAATGCAGCCCGATCCGCTGGCCGGCTCCGGTGATGAGGATCGGGGCCTGGGTCATGGGTTCCGTCGCTGGTGAGTGGGCGAGCGGTATCGCTTCGCATCACAGGCCCGGCAGCTTACACCAGATCGGCGGGCAACTCAGGCTGCAGTTCCGGGTGCAGCCGCTGGTGTTGCCGGTAGAGGAACGAGCGGATGCGCTCGGCGTCCTTCTCCTCGGCGAACGCGACTTCGTAGGCGGCCAGGCCGCCCTTGAGTTCGCGGACCCGATGGGCTTCGATTTCCAGCGGTGCAACGTCCGGCAGGGCCAGGCGCAGGTGGAAGTGCTTGGGTGGCTTGCGCCGCTTGCCGGCATCCACCAGCAGGCCGTGCGGGGACAGTTCATGGACGCTGAGCGAACTTTCGCCGCCGTCGTTTTCCAGCAAGGGCAGCGGCTGCTCCAGATGCAGGCGCCAGGCGCGGGTCACCGGCCCGCGTTCGTAGATCAGCGGCGGTGCGAGCTGCAGGTCCAGGCTGTGCAGCTCGTCTTCCTTGAGCTGCAGCGGGAAGGACATGCGGAAATCATCGAATTCGGCTTGCAGCGAGAGCTCGGCATGGGTGGCCAGTTGCAACAACAGCTCGTTGGATTGCGGGCCGCCGTCGAGACGAAAACCCGTCCGTTCAACCGCGCTGTTGCCATTGCGCTGCATCAGCTTCTTGATGAAGCTGAGCTCGTCTTTGCTCAGGATCGTCTGTTCCGCCATGCGGTTACCCTCGGAAGGACCGTGCCCTTCACTTGGTAGCGCCGCGGCCGGATGGCTGCAGGGGGCAGTCGGCGCTGTGACCACCTGGGGATAGTTTAGTTCCGCTTCGCTGGGCGCGCCGACGAAGTGCACAAATCGGGGAGATTGCCGGGGGCGGCACTCGGGGGCGACGATTGCGGCATAATGCGCGGCTTTGATCCCGGAGCCGCATCATGAAAGTCGCCATTCTTTCCGGCAGCGTCTATGGCACCGCCGAAGACGTCGCCCGTCACGCCGAACGCACACTCAAGGCCGCCGGTTTCGACGCCTGGCATGACCCGCGCGCGCAGTTGCCGCAGATTCTCGAGTTCGCGCCCGAAGCGCTGCTGATCGTGACTTCGACCACCGGCATGGGCGAGCTGCCGGACAATTTCATCCCCCTGTACTCGGCCATCCGCGACCAGTTCCCGGCCTGGAACGGCCTGCCCGGCGGCATCATCGCCCTGGGTGACGCCAGCTACGGCGATACCTTCTGCGGTGGCGGCGAGCTGATTCGCGAGCTGTTCGCCGAACTCGGCGTGCGCGAGGCCCAGGAGATGCTGCGCCTCGACGCCAGCGAGACGGTCACTCCGCAAAGCGATGCCGAGCCCTGGCTGGAGGCTTTCGCCGCGGCCCTGCGCGGCTGAGCATGGCTCGCCGGGCCAGCCGCCTGGCTGCAAGGGCAAGTGCCTGGCCACCCGTGGCTGGCTAGAATCGAGGGCACCGACACGACAATAACAAGAGGTGTTACCGATGACTGCCCTGCATGCATTGCCTTCGCTCGAGAGCCAGGTCAGCCCTGCCGAATGGCAGGCGCGCGTCGACTTGGCCGCCTGTTACCGGCTGGTCGCCCTGCATGGCTGGGACGACCTGATCTTCACGCACATCTCGGCGAAGATTCCCGGCACCGATCATTTCCTGATCAACCCCTACGGGCTGATGTTCCACGAAATCACGGCGTCGAGCTGGTCAAGGTCGACCTGGCCGGCGAGAAGTTGATGGACAGCCCCTACGACATCAATCCCGCCGGCTACACGATCCATAGCGCGGTCCACGAGGTTCGCCACGACGTCGCCTGCGTCATGCATACCCACACCTGCGCCGGCGTTGCGGTATCGGCCCAGCGCCAGGGCTTGCTGCCCATCAGCCAGCAGTCGCTGTTCGTGCTGGCCAGCCTGTCGACCCACGGCTATGAAGGGGTGGCTCTGAATCACGAGGAGAAGGCGCGGTTGCAGGCCGACCTCGGCGAGACTGGATTCATGCTGCTGCACAACCACGGCCTGATGACCTGCGGCGGCAGCATCGCCGACACCTTCCTGATGATGTTCATCTTCCAGCGCGCCTGTGAAATCCAGGTCATGGCGCAGGCTGGCGGTGCCGAGCTGATCCCCATACCGGCGCAGATTCTCGCCGGCGCCAAGGCCATGGCGGCGGGGGTGACCCGTTCCCGCTCGGGCATGGGCGGCACGCTGGCGTGGCCGGCACTGCTGCGCAAGCTGGACGCGCAAAGCCCCGGCTACGCCAGCTGAGTGAGCACCGGCTACGCCACGCTGCGGACGAACCGCTGCAACTGCGGATAGAAGGCGCGGAAGTCGTCGAGGAGCGGGTCGTACAACCGCTCCAGCTCCTCCAGGCCACCGGCCAGGCCCTCCGGCTGGGAGAGGCGCCGGCTGATGTTGGACAGCACCCTGCCCAGCACCGCGAAGTCGCGGTAGCTGCCCAGCCAGTCCTGCGCGGCCATCTGCGGCGCGATCACGGCGAGTCGGCCCGGCAGTGCGGGTTCGTTTTCAAGAACCCGGTAGGCCCGCCGGGTGAAGCGATCCAGTGGCTCGGAGGAATAATCCGACCAGTTGGCTGCCAGGCAATGATCGAAGAACAGGTCCAGGAGGATGCCGGCATAGCGCCGCCGTTGCTCGGGAAAGCGCGCCTTGGCCTGCAGCACCAGCGGGTGGCTGTCGGTGAACGCGTCGATCTGCCGGTGCAGGCGGATGCCAGCCTCGATGTCGGCGGGCCAGCGACCGTGCAGGGGGCCTTTGACGAAGTCGCCGTAGAGGCTGCCGAGCATGTCGGCGGGCCGCGGGCCGCCCAGGTGGAGGTGTGCGAGATAGTTCATGGGGCGAGCTTAACCCAGTGGCAGGCCCGGGGCGTCATTGGCGGAATCAGGCCGCCTCTTTTGCCGGTATCGGTCGTTCGCCGGACAGCACGCCTTCGATGGCGCTGTGCGCCTGCTCGGCGACGGCGTTGCGGCCAGGCGCCGTATCGCGGATGGGCGGCAACAGGTGGATTTCCACCTGCGCCACTTCGCTGGCCAGCAGTCTACGCAGATGCGACGGCAGTTCGTCGTCCCCGACGAAGGGGGCGATGGGGTCTCGCGCGCCCTGGCGCAGATAGCGAATGGCGACGGGCTGGACCGCGCAGCCGGCTTCTATCGCGCAGGCGAACAAGCGCGAGTGGAAGTTGCGCACGCCGCTGCCGTCGGTCGAGGTGCTCCGGGAAGATCAGCAGGTGCCGGCCCTGTTCGAGGTGCCTTGCCAGTTGCCGATTGACCTGCGCCGCGTCGCCTGCGCCGCGGCGGATGAAGAGGGTGCCGGCCTGCTGGGCCAGCCAGCCGAGCACGGGCCAGCCGCGCACCTCGGCCTTGGCGAGGAAGGAGATCGGCAGCAGCATCCCCAGCAGCGGGATGTCGCACCAGGACACATGGTTGGCGACCCAGAGCATCGGCTGTGTCGGCAACTCGCCGATGACGCGCACGCGAAAGGGCAGGGCATTGGCCAGGCGCGCCAGGAACCAGCGGGTCAGGCTCTGCTTGCGCAGTGGCGAGGCGCGCATGGCGCAGCGCGCAGCGAGGCCAAGGCTGGCGGCCAGCAGCAACCCCAGCAGGATGACCGCGGCAACGTGCAGCAGGCGCCCATAGAGGTGCAGCCGCGTCATTTCAGACCGCCGCCTTGAAGTGACGGGCATAGCGCGGGCAAAGCTCCTCGCGCTTGAGCAGGATGAAGACGTCCGCCACCTGGAAATCGGGGTCCCAGCAGGGCTCGCCGCAGATCTTCGCGCCCAGGCGCATATAGGCCTTGAGCAGCGGCGGCAGCTGGGCGGTGACGTTGTCGGCGAGCTCCAGTTCGGGCAGGGGCGTCCTGGGCTCGGCGCGCAGCAGTTCGGTGCTCAGGTGGCTGTCACGCAGCCGCTGCATGATGGCGCGGGCCTGGATGCCGCCGTCGCGCATCGGGATGCTGGCGCAGCCCATCAGGTAGCGGTAGCCGCCCTGGTTGAGCACCTCCGCCAGCTCGCTCCAGAGCACCGCGATGGTGGCGCCGTTGCGGTAGGCCGGGTCGACGCAGGTACGGCCGATCTCCAGGACCGGCGCGTCGAGTTCCGCCAGGCCGTGCAGGGCGAACTCCTCCTCGCTGTAGAAGCGTCCCAGCCGCCGCGCGGTGAGGTGATCGAGCAGCCGCGTGGTGGCGACCAGCTCGCCGGTCGCAAGATCGCGCACGCCGATATGGCGGCAGTGAACGTCGAAGTCGTCCATATCCAGCCCGAACTCCGCACCCTGCAGGCGGGCATCGAATTCGCCGCTGAAGACCCGATAGCGCAGGGCCTGGGCTTCGCGCAGGGCCTGGTCGCCATCCAGGCGCTCGGCTTGCAGTTGACGCGTGCTGCGTGGATCGGCAATGGCACTCATGCTCTGTCTCCTGTTCCGCCGTGGCAGTGGCGGGTTGGCAAATGCAACGCGAGCACCTGATTGTTATGGTTGCGCTCGGTTATCTGGTTGCCGGCTCAGGCTAGGTGGGGGGCATGTCGGCGCTGTGACGAATCGATGATGCTTGAGTGACTGTCCCGCCCGCTTCGATGAAGATGGGCGAAAAAAACGCGGAGAAGCCGATGTCGTGGAAACAGCTGATCGGACCGGTGCAGCCGGTCGAGGCCGCAAGGGGATTGCCGGATTGGTATGCGCAGCTCGTCGCTGGCGCCGGCAGCGCCGATCCCTTCGTGCTGGCGGTGTATGGCGGGCGGCTGGCCTGCACGCCGGGGCTGGCCTTTCTTGCCGGCTACCAGGCGGCGTTGCGGGCGCTGTGGCCGGCTGCTCCGGCGGGGCTGGGAGCGTTCTGTGCAACGGAAAACCGCAAGCTGCGCCCTGCCGATATGGCGACCCGCTGGGATGGGCGGCAGCTGAATGGCGGCAAGGATTTCGTCAGCGCAGGCCAGGCGGCGCAGTGGTTGCTGGTTTGCGCCCGTGAGGAAGCGCCAGAAGAGCCCCCGCGGCTCGGCCTGTTCGCCGTCGAGGCGGCGCAGGCTGGCGTTCGGTTGGAAGCCGGCCCCCGGTTGCCGCTGGTTCCCGATGTGCCCCATGCCCGTCTGCGCCTCGAGCAGGCCGTTGGCGACAGGCTGCCGGGCGATGGCTGGAGCGGCTACGTCAAACCCTTCCGTACCCTCGAGGACCTCTACGTGCTGGCGGCGTTGACCGCCTGGCTCTACGGCCTGGCGCTGCGGCACCAGTGGCCTCGGAGCCTGTCGCTGCGCCTGCTGGGCGTGTTGGCCGGCGCGGCGGAGATGGCTCGTCAGCCCGCGCACGAGGCGGCGAGTCATCTGCTGCTGGCCGCGCTGGCCGAGCAGTTCGCAACGCTCGAGGCCGACCTCGAAAGCGCCCTGCTGGCCACGCCAGGGCCCAACAGCGAGCTTTGGCGACGCGATCGCGCGGTGCTCGGGCTTGCCCGCGAGGCCCGGGCCCGGCGTCTGGAGCAGGCGCTGCTGGCGCTGGGCATCGCACCTGCGGCGTCGGCCTGAGCGCTTGCCAAGGGGAACTCCTGCAGGCGGAGCCGACCTATATCGGTGCAGGAGGCGGAGGGGGCGGTGCCGCTGCCTTGTCATGTCGTGGGGACTGGGTAAGCTACTCGCGGTCCGCTGGCGCGTCGTCGGGCGGGTGATTTCGTTTTCCGCCAGGTTGCTGGACGTTCACTGGAAAAAGGATTTCATGTCATTGCGTTGTTTATTGGAATCTTCACTTCGTCGCCTGTCGCATGGCCCGGTCGCGGGTGACGCCCGGTGATGCTGGCCGGGGCTGTCTTTCCGTGGCGCAGTGAGAACCGCTTTCGCCTGCTCATCGATGGCCCGCAGTTCTTCCCGCCCATGCTCGAGGCCATCGAGCGAGCCGAGCGCCGCGTCGATCTGGAGCTGTATCTGGTGGAAGATGGGCAGTGTCTCGAGCGTCTGATCGAGTCCTTGCTGCGCGCCGCCGCGCGCGGGGTCCGGGTGCGCTGCCTGTTCGACGGGTTCGGCTGCCTGAAGATGAGCCAGGCCAACCGCGATCGGCTGGAGCAGGCGGGCGTCGAGCTGCGCCTGTACAACCCGCTGTCGCTGCGGCTGAAGTTGCGCAACCTGCACCGTGATCATCGCAAGATCCTGCTGGTCGACGGCTGCACGGGATATGTCGGCGGAGCGGGCGTGACCGACGAATTCTGGATTCCCGGCAAAGCCGACGGGCACTGGCACGAGGCGATGGTCGAGATGTCCGGTCCGCTTTTGCAGGACTGGCAGGCCTTGTTCGACAGCCAGTGGGTGAACTGCCTCAAGCGGCGCATCTGGCAATTGCCGCTGCCGCAGCGGGCGCCACGCATTCCGCTGCTGCCCATGGGCAGCGGCCTGGGGCGTGTCGCCTATGCCGCGGCGCGCCAGCATCGCGACATCCTGCACAGCCTGCTGCGCAACCTGCGGCACGCGGAAAAGCGCATCTGGCTGGCGACCCCTTACTTCCTGCCCACCGGCAAGGTGCGCCGGGCGTTGATCCGGGCGGCGCGGCGCGGCGTTGAGGTGCGCCTGCTGCTGACCAGCCGCAACACCGACCATCCGCCCGTGCGCTATGCCGGGCAGCGTTTCTATCCGCGGCTGCTGCGCGCCGGCGTGCGCATTCACGAGTATCAGCCACACTTCTCCCACCTGAAAATGGTGCTGGTGGACGACTGGGTCAGCGTCGGCTCGTGCAACTTCGACCACTGGAATCTACGCTGGAACCTCGAGGCGAATCTCGAAGCGATCGATGCCTCGCTGAGCGCGCAGGTGCAGCAAAGCTTCGAGCAGGATTTCCAGCGGAGTGTCGAGATCGATCTGCGCAGGTGGTATGCGCGTCCCCTCTACCTGCGGCTGTACCAGCGCATGTGGGGCTGGCTCGACCGAGTGCTGGTGAACATTTTCAATCGCGGTGGCTAGGCGTCATTTCCGGCTCGTTCGCGGTGCGCGGCGAGACGGGTGTGGCCCTGACGCCATCGCGCTCGGAGCGATGCTCCACAGTCGAGAAGGAGAGCGATCATGGCGGCGAAGAACATCCTCATGCTGGTCGGCGATTACGCCGAAGACTACGAGACCATGGTGCCGTTCCAGGCGCTGCAGATGGTCGGCCATCGCGTGCATGCCGTATGTCCCGATAAGAAGGCCGGCGATACCGTGCGTACGGCGATCCACGATTTCGAGGGCGACCAGACCTATAGCGAGAAGCCCGGGCACAATTTCGCGCTGAACTTCGATTTCACCGCGGTGCGTGCCGAGGACTACGACGCGCTGCTGATTCCTGGCGGCCGTGCACCGGAGTATCTACGCCTGAACGAGCAGGTGCTGGCGCTGGTGCGCGCCTTCGCCGAGGCGGACAAGCCGATCGCCGCGGTCTGCCATGGCGCGCAGCTGCTTGCCGCGGCCGGCGTACTGCAAGGACGCGCTTGCAGCGCCTATCCGGCCTGCGCGCCGGAGGTGAGGCTGGCGGGCGGCGAGTACATGGACATCGCCGTCGACCAGGCACATACCGATGGCAACCTGGTCAGTGCCCCGGCGTGGCCGGCGCATCCGGCCTGGCTGGCGGCCTTTGTGCAGGTGCTTGGTACGCGCATCACGTTGTAGGATGCCGCAGCGTTCGCCGGCTTCGATGCCTGGCAATCAATGCAGGAGCCGGTTGGCCGGCGATCCCGTGCGGTCATCGCCGGCAAGCCGGCTCCTGCGAACGCACTGATCTACATACTTCACTCAGAGCACCAATGACCCAGGCAAAAGATCCTCTGCACGGCATCACGCTGGCTGCCATGCTGACCGAACTGCAGGCGCACTACGGCTGGGAAGGGCTGGCCCAGCGAATCGACATCCGCTGCTTCAAGAGCGCGCCGAGCATCACGTCGAGCCTGACCTTCCTGCGCCGCACGCCCTGGGCGCGGGAGAAGGTCGAGGCGCTGTTCGTCCGCTTGCGCCGCGAGCAGGCTGATACGCCGGGCCTGAAAGCAGAAAGCCCGGCGCAAGGCCGGGCTCTCCGTTTTCAGCACCAGACGGCTATTACTGCACTTCCACCGCCAGGCTGTCGGCGATCTTCTGCTTCCAGATCGCAGGTCCCGTGATGTGCACCGACTCGCCCTTGGTGTCGACGGCGACGGTGACCGGCATGTCCTTGACCTCGAACTCGTAGATCGCTTCCATGCCCAGTTCGGCGAAGGCCAGCACCTTGGACTTCTTGATCGCCTGGGCGACCAGGTAGGCGGCGCCGCCGACGGCCATCAGGTACACGGCCTTGTTGTCGCGGATCGCGTCGATGGCGATCGGGCCACGCTCAGACTTGCCGATCATGCCCAAGAGGCCTGTGCTTTCCAGGATCTGGCGGGTGAACTTGTCCATGCGCGTGGCGGTGGTGGGGCCAGCCGGACCAACCACTTCGTCACCGACCGGATCGACCGGGCCGACGTAGTAGATGAAGCGGCCCTTGAGGTCCACCGGCAGCTCCTCGCCCTTGTTCAGCATGTCGACCATGCGCTTGTGCGCGGCGTCGCGGCCGGTGAGCATCTTGCCGTTGAGCAGGATGGTCTCGCCCGGCTTCCAGCTCTGCACCTCTTCCGGGGTGATGCTGTCGAGGTCGACGCGGCGCGCGCTCGGGCCGGCTTCCCAGACGATTTCCGGGTAGGCGTCCAGCGGCGGCGGGGTCAGTTCGGCAGGGCCGGAACCGTCGAGCACGAAGTGCGCGTGACGGGTGGCGGCGCAGTTGGGGATCATGCACACCGGCAGCGAGGCGGCGTGGGTCGGGTAATCCATGATCTTGACGTCGAGCACGGTGGTCAGGCCGCCCAGGCCTTGGGCGCCGATACCCAGCTGGTTGACCTTCTCGAACAGCTCCAGGCGCAGCTCCTCGATGCGGTTCTGCGGGCCGCGGGCCTTCAGCTCGTGGATGTCGATCGGGTCCATCAGCACTTCCTTGGCCATCACCGCGGCCTTCTCGGCGGTGCCGCCGATGCCGATGCCGAGCATGCCCGGCGGGCACCAGCCGGCGCCCATTTCCGGCACGGTCTTGAGCACCCAGTCGACGATCGAGTCGGACGGGTTGAGCATGGCCATCTTCGACTTGTTCTCGGAGCCACCGCCCTTGGCCGCGACGTCCACTTCCACCTTGTCGCCGGGGACGATGGAGTAGTGGATGACCGCCGGCGTATTGTCCTTGGTGTTCTTGCGGGAACCGGCCGGGTCGGCGAGGATCGAAGCACGCAGGACGTTCTCCGGCAGGTTGTAGGCGCGACGGACGCCCTCGTTGATCATGTCGTCCAGGCTCATGCTGGCGCCGTCCCAGCGCACGTCCATGCCGACGCGGACGAACACGGTGACGATGCCGGTGTCCTGGCAGATCGGGCGATGACCGGTGGCGCACATGCGCGAGTTGATCAGGATCTGCGCCATGGAATCGCGCGCGGCCGGAGATTCCTCACGCAGGTAGCTTCGTGCATCGCCTGAATGAAATCAACGGGATGGTAGTAAGAAATGAACTGCAAAGCGTCAGCGACGCTTTGAATCAGGTCGTCTTGCTTGATCACGGTCATGCAGCGCGTCCTCATGGCGGGGCGGGAAGTGGCGCGTCGAGCGGTGGCAGTCGGCGTGCCGAGGTAAAAAAATGCGCGGCAGTATAACGCGTCGGGCTGCGCGGTACACGGATGGACCAGGAGCGAAGGGATGCCGGCTAGGTTTTTGATTGGGGTAGGCGTAGAGTGCGGCAAATTGCCACAGCGGGATGGATCCCTATGAGTGCGATGCGTGACGAGGCCGATCAGCGGGCTTTGCAGCAACTGGTCACGAAACGGTTCGCGATGGCGGCGCTTACCTATGCCCTGGCTCTGCCGTTGACCTGGATCGCGGTCGTCGGCGGATTCTATGAAGCCTCCGTCACCAGCGCGGTGATCTGCTCGGCGCTGATCGTGCTCAGCCAGCTGGTGTTCTTCTGGGTTTTCCACCGCGGCATCAACCTGCGCTTCAAGGATCCCAGCCTGACCGAGCCGCAGGTGCTGCTGGCGCTGGTCTGGCTGAGCTATTTCCTGTTCAACGTGGGGAGCGCGCGCGGCTCGTTGCTGGTGCTCTATCTGCTGGTGTTGATGTTCGCGGTATTCCTGCCGCCAAAGCGCTTCATCCGCTACGCTGCCCTGGCATTCCTCAGTTTCGTCGCGGTCAGCGCACCGGACTTCTACCTGCAGCGCCTGGCGGAGCGACCGTCTTCCTGCTCGAGGCCAGCGTGTTGCTGGTGACGCTGATCTGGATGTGCCTGTTCGTCGGCCATGTCTATCGCCTGCGCCAACGCATGCGCCAGCGACGCTTCGCCCTGCAGGCCCACCAGGATACGTTGCGCGGCATGATGCGCCAGCTCGAAGACCTGGCTTCTACCGACGAGCTGACCGGGCTGTACAATCGGCGGCGTTTCCTGCGCATGGCCGAAGTCGAGCTGAGCCGGTTGCGCAAGGGGCATCAGTCCGGGCTGGCGCTGATCGATCTGGATCACTTCAAGCGGATCAACGACATCCACGGCCACGCCACCGGCGATCGCGTCCTGCAGACTTTCGCCGCCGTTGCGCGCTCCTGCCTGCGTGACGACGACGTGCTCGCCCGCTACGGCGGCGAGGAGTTCGTGCTGCTGCTGCCCAATACCGATGCCGAGCAGTTCAGCGCCTGCTGCGAGCGCCTGCGCGAGGCCTTCGCCAATGCGCAGCCGACGGATGTCTGCATCGAAGCCGGACACCTGAGCCTGTCGATCGGCCTGACCTTGCTCAATGCCGGCGACGACCTGGACGAGTCGCTGCAGCAGGCCGATGAAGCGCTCTATTGCGCCAAGCGCAGCGGCCGCAACCGCTGTGCGCGGGCCTGGGAGAGCGTCCGTGCCTGAGCTGCGTTGCGGCGAACGGAACTGGACGGTACGGGCCGGGGAGAACCTGCTCGATGCCCTGCACCATGCCGGGCTGCAGGTGCCGTACAGCTGCCGTGCCGGTAGCTGCCATGCCTGCCTGGTGCGCTGCGTCGGCGGCGAGCCGCGGGATCTGCTACCCGGGGCGCTGAGCGCGGAGCAACGCGAGCGGGGCTGGCGCCTGGCCTGCCAGTGCCGGGTCGAAGAGAACCTGCGTGTGGAAGTCTTCGACCCGCTGCGCGACGGTATGCCGGCTCGAGTGCAGGAGCTGACCTGGCTGAGCGAGGAGGTGCTGCGCGTGCGACTGCTGCCGGAGCGCCCGCTGCGTTACCGCGCCGGCCAGCACCTGCTGCTGTGGCATGCCGGGGGCGTCGCCCGGCCGTATTCGCTGGCCAGCCTGCCGGGCGACGAGCCATGGCTGGAGTTCCATCTGGACTGCTCACGGCCGGGGGCGTTCTGCGATGCGGCGCGCCGCCTGCGCACGGGCGACAGCCTGCGGCTTGGCGAACTGCACGGCGGGGCGCTGCATTACGATCCGGACTGGTCCGAGCGGCCGCTGCTGCTATTGGCCGCCGGCACCGGCATGGCGCCGCTGTGGGGCGTGCTGCGCGAGGCGCTGCGCCAGGGGCATCGCGGGCCGATCAGGCTGCTGCATTTCGCCCGTGGCGGGCACTACCTGGCCGAGCCGCTGGCGGAATTGGCCGGCCGCTGCGAAAACCTGCAGCTGGAGTGGTTGGGAGAAGACCAGCGGGCAGGCTGCCTGCAGGCGCTGCACCCGGCGTCGCGCCAGGCGATCGCCCTGGTCTGCGGTGGGGCGGTATTCGTCGAGGCCTGCGCCAGGCGCCTGTTCATGGCGGGCCTGCCGCGCGGGCAGGTGTTCAGCGATGTGTTCGTGGAACGGGAAGGCGCGGACGCGCCGTCGTAGGAGCGGGCATGCCCGCGATGATCTGCAGTGGGTTCGTGGGCGCGAACCCGCTCCCCGCGCTCCTGCAGGCGTGTCGCCCGCATCGGGGCCCGGTATGGCGCCGGGCCCCGATGACTCGACTCACTGGTCGCCGACGCGCAGGATCTTCATCGTGTTGGTGCCGCCGGTACTGTCGTGGTAGCTGTCGCCCTTGGTCAGGATCACCCAGTCGCCGGGCTGCACCATGTTGCGCTTGAGCAGCTCTTCCACGGCGATCTGGCTGACCTTGTCCGCCGGCAGCGCCGCCGGGTCGAAGGGCACCGTCTGTACGCCGCGGAACAACGCGACGCGCGCCTGGGTCTCGCGGTGGGGCGAGAAGGCGAAGATCGGCACCGAGGAGCGGATGCGCGACATGATCAGCGGCGTGTAGCCGCTTTCGGTCAGGGCGATGATCGCCTTGACGCCCGGGAAATGGTTGGCGGTGTACATCGCCGCCAGCGCGGCGCTCTCGTCGCAGCGCTCGAAGCGCTGGCCGAGGCGGTGGCCGGACTTGGTGCTGGTCGGATGCTTCTCGGCGCCGACGCAGACGCGCGCCATGGCCTTGATCGCCTCGACCGGGTACTCGCCGGCGGCGCTTTCGGCCGAGAGCATCACCGCATCGGTGTAGTCGAGCACGGCGTTGGCTACATCGGAGACTTCCGCGCGGGTCGGCATCGGGCTGTGGATCATCGACTCCATCATCTGGGTCGCGGTGATCACCACCTTGTTGTGGCGGCGCGCATGCAGAATGATCTTCTTCTGGATACCCACCAGTTCGGCGTCACCGATCTCCACGCCGAGGTCGCCACGGGCCACCATCACGCCGTCGCTGGCGCGGATCAGGCCGTCGAGCGCCTCGTCGTCGGCGACCGCTTCGGCGCGTTCGATCTTGGCGATCAGCCAGGCGCTGGAGCCCGCCTCGTCGCGCAGGCGCCGCGCCAGCTCCATGTCCGCGGCATCGCGCGGGAAGGAAACGGCCAGGTAGTCCAGCTGCAGGTCCGCGGCCAGCTTGATGTCGGCCTTGTCCTTGGCGGTCAGCGCCGGCGCGGTGAGGCCGCCACCGCGGCGGTTGATGCCCTTGTTGTCCGACAGCGGGCCGCCGATCAGCACGGTGCAATGCAGTTCGTCGGCGGTGGCATTGTCGACCCGCATGACCACGCGGCCGTCATCCAGCAGCAATTCGTCGCCGACGCTGCAGTCCTTGACCAGGTCCGGATAGTCGATGCCGACCACCTCCTGGGTGCCGGCGTCGCGCGGGTGGGTAACGGAGAAGCGGAAGCGGTCGCCTTCCTTCAGCTCGATGCGCTTGCCGGCGAACTTGGCGATGCGGATCTTCGGGCCCTGCAGATCGCCGAGCAGCGCGACGAAGCGGCCGTGACGGGCCGCGATCTCGCGAACCAGCTCGGCCCGCGCGCGGTGCTCGTCCGGGGTGCCGTGGGAGAAATTCAGGCGGGCGACGTCCAGCCCGGCAACGATCATTTTCTCCAGCACATCGGGCGAACTGCTGGCCGGACCCAGGGTTGCGACGATCTTGGTGCGACGCGAAATCATTGATTGCTCCTTTTTCTGGCTGCGACCGAGGCTACTATGCCCGTTCGCTGTAGTCATCGCCCGCTGGCCACTACTCTTTCGGCGGTGCGACAAAGCGTCTGCAGAATTCTCCGCGGCGGTCGATACAGGGGCATCCGGAGGATCCCATGCGCACCCTGATTCTTGTTTTTCTGAGCGTTCTCACCGTTGGCTGCAGCAGCCGGCACGCCCTCGACCGCCACCTGGACGACGCCTATCGGTATTACGAGGCGGACAATTGCGAGGGCGTCATGCTGTCGCTTTCCCAGGCCGAGCGACGCAGCCGGCCACGCAGCCAGCTGCAGCCGGAGATTTCCCTGCTGCGTGGGCAGTGCCTGGAGCGCCAGGGCCTGTTCGTCGATGCCAGCGAGACCTATCGCTTCATCCTCGAGCGCCATCCGGCCAGCGAATATGCCTATCGCGCCCGCGCTAGGCTGGAGACCCTGCGGCAGTTGGGGCACTATCAACCGGACGCGCCAGGCGTGGTGAGCCTACCGGCCAAGCGCTGAGCGCATCCTTGTTCGACATGACATCCAGGAGGGAAATCATGCGCGTTCTGTTTATGGCCTTGGCCCTGCTGCCGCCACTGGCATCGGCGCAGATCTACCGCTGGACCGATGCCCAGGGGCAAGTGCATTTCGGCCAGCGCCCGGCGCCGGGTGCCGAGCGGGTCGAGGTGCGCCCGCAGGTGATGGAGCGCGATGAGCCCACCCGCGAGCGCGAGGCCCGCAGCGAACGCTTTTTCGAGGCGCGCCGGCAAGAGCAGCAAGCGGCCGACCAGCAGGCCGGCGCGTTGCACGCCAAGCGCGAGCAGGAGTGCCGGAGCCTGCGCAGCCGACTCGCTCAATTGCAGCAGGGCGGGCGTTTCTTCCGTAACGATGCAACCGGAGCGCGCGTCTACTACAGTGAAAGCGAAATAGAGGCAGCTCGACAGCAACTGGCTACACGCATTGACCAGGCATGCCGTTGAGCTGAGCGGATTCGCACGGCAGATACCAGGGTCTGTTGCTGTTTCGTTCGCGACCGC
>NZ_AZSV01000088.1:0-17396 GCF_000582595.1 Pseudomonas sp. BAY1663 | reverse complement strand
GCCAGCCGGCCCGCCAGTGCGCCGGCGTGCGGCCGGCAGCGACGGTCGAGCCAGCCGAACAGCAGCGCCCAGGCCAGCGTCAGCCCGCCCCAGACGCTCAGCAGCTTCACCACCGGAAAACCATGCCAGAGCATGCTCAGCACCGTGGCCGGATCTTCGGACAGGTACTGGAACACCAGGCTGTTCAACCGCTGGTGGAATTCCTGGTAGAAGTTCAGCTCGATCATACCGAGCAGGATCACCAGGCTGGCGCAGGCGCTCAGCCAGATCCGCTGCAGGCCGCGCGCGGCCATCGCCCGACGGCTGAGCACCGCCAGCGACAGCGGCAGCAGGATGTAGACCAGCAGGCGCAGGTCGAAGCGCAGGCCGTTGCCGAAGCCTTCGAGCAAAATCCCCAGCGATGCGCCGCCGATCAGCTCGCGATTGAACAGCAGCAGCGCCAGGCGCAGCAGGGAAAGCAGGGCCAGCAACGCAAGGGCGCTGCCGGCCATGAACAGCAGGTGGTGGCGCAGCCCCGGCTGGGCAGCGGCCTTGCCCGTATCACGGGTGGTTCCATTGGTCATGACAGGTTCCTTGGAAGACGGTACGGGCTCAGAGCAGGATCACCGCCCAGACCACGGCGATCAGCGTCATGGTCAGCAGTTGCGCGGCACTGCCCATGTCCTTGGCGCGCTTGGACAGCGGGTGCAGCTCCAGGGAGATGCGGTCGACGGTGGCCTCGATGGCCGAATTGAGCAGCTCGACGATCGGCGCCAGCAGCACCACGGCGATCAGCACGGCGCGCTCGACGCGGCTGACGTCGAGCAGCAACGCCAGCGGGATCAGCAGCAGGTCGAGCAGCAGCACCTGGCGGAAGGCCGCCTCGCCCTGAAACGCCGCGCGCAGCCCGGCCAGCGAATAGCCACCGGCCTGCAGGATGCGCCGCAGCCCCTGGCGGCCCTTGAGGCTCTGCGCGTCGAGGGCGGCGGCCAGCGGTTCAGAATCCATCGGCACCCTCCCGCACGGCGGCCAGCGCCTGGCGATATTCGGCCTCGAGCCGAAGCCAGTCGGCGTCCGGCATGGGCTCGGCGTGGCGGCGCAACTGCGCCATGTCCCGTCGCGAGGCACGGCGGTAAGACAGCCGGCGGCGGCACTTCTCCAGATCGAGCAGGGCGACCTCGACCTGGGCGCGGTCACCCTCGCCTTCGACCTGCACGAAGATGTGCTTGGGGTACAGGCAGCCATGCTGCCAGCCGGCGCGATGCAGGCGCGCCAGCATCTCGGCCAGGCGCCGCAGCACCCGGTGCCGCAGCGCCTCGCCGGCGCTCTGGGCCGCGCCCTGGTACCACTGCTCGAGGCTGACGAAGCCGACGAGCGCCTCGGTGACCAGCAGCGCCCGCCATTGCCCTTGCGGGCGCTGCGCGGCGCAATAGACCACCCGTGGCACGCGGATGCCGAGTTGCTCCAGCGCCCGCAGCGCATGATATTCGCGTAGCGCGGTGGGACGGCCGAACGGGTGGCCCAGCGAGCGATACAGGTGCCCGGTCTGGCGCTTGCAATACAACAGCGGCAGGCGCGGATCGCCCAGGCGCAGGCGCTTGACGCCGCTTTCGCCGGCGCGCCGCAGGTTGGGCTCCTCGACCCACTCGCCCTGCGCGTTCCACCAGCGCTCGAAGGTGCTGGCCCGAGCCTGCGGGCCGGGTAATACGAGTTGTAGGCCCATGCTCAGCCCCTCTTGCGCAGCACGTAGACGCGCCACATGGCGTAGCCGGGGAGGAAGTCGCTGCGGTCGAGGATGTCGAAGCCGGCCTCGGCGAACTCCGCCTCGATCAGCGAACGGGCGACGACGAAGCGGTTCTGGTTGTCCCTGGCCGAGCGCCGGCGCTCCAGGCGCTTGCGCTTCCAGGCCTTGTAGTTGCCGTCCACCCACAGCGAGACGACCAGCGTGTCGCGGGTGACGCGGTGGAACTCGCGCAGCATCGCCAGGCGGTGCGCCGGATCGGCGATGTGGTGCAGCAGGCGCATGCAGAAGATGCTGTCCACCGCGTTGTCGCCCATGTCGATGGCGAACGCCGAGGTCTGGAAGGTTTCCACCCGCTTGACCACCTCCAGCGGCTGCGCGGCCTCGGCGATGGCCAGCATGTCGGGCGAATTGTCCGCGGCGAAGATCATGCGCGTCGGGTGTTCGGCCAGCAGGGGCCAGAAGCGCCCGGCGCCGCAGGGCAGGTCGAGGACCAGGTCGGGGTCGCCGGCGACTTTCAGCGCGCGGCGGGCCAGTTGCTCGTCACGCCAGTGCGACAGGCGCCGGGCCAGGCCGTCCTGGTGCTTGTGCAGATATTCGTGGGCGTGCTCGCGGTCGTACTTGCGCGAGAACTCCAGTTCGATGGGGCTCGATCTCGTCATGGCGGGCGTTCCGGTAATGAGCAGAACGCCAAACTAGCGAGGCAGGCATCAAGGCCCCGTCAAAAGGATGTGAAAAAAACGTCAAGCGTCGCCCGCGTTCAGCCGCACCCGAAAGCAACTGCCCTGCGGTTCGCACGGCTGCACGCCGACTTCCCAGCCCTGATGCGCGCAGATCCGCTTGACCAGCGACAACCCCAGCCCGAGCCCTTCGCCACGCGCCTCGGCGCCCCGCACGAACGGCTGGAACATGCGCTCCTGCTGCTCCAGCGGGATGCCCACGCCACTGTCCTCGACGCGAAAACCGCCGCGGGCGAGCATCAGCCGCACCGTGCCGCGCTCGGTATAGTGCAGCGCATTGCGCAGCAGATTGGACATCACCGTGCTGAGCAGCGTGTGGTTGTAGGCACCGTCGTCCCGCGCCTCCTCGATCAGCTCGAAGGTCAGGCCCTTTTCCGCCAGCAACGGCCCCCAGCGCTCGCTCTGCTCGGCCGCCACGCTCTGCAGGCTGGCGGCGCCGCCGAAGGAGGCCTGCTCCGGCCGTGCCCGGGCCAGCAGCAGGAAGGTGTCCACCAGCGCGTGCATCTCCTGCGCGGCGCGGCGGATGCGGGCCACCGGCCGTTGCGCGCGATCCGGCAGCTCGGCCTGCTCGAGCAGTTCACAGGCACCGAGCACCACCATCAGCGGCGTGCGCAGCTCGTGGCTGACGTCGGCGGTGAACAGCCGCTCGCGCTCCAGGGTCTGGCGCAGCTGGCTGAGGGTGCTGTCGAAGGCGGCTGCCAGGTGTCCCACCTCGTCGTCCGGGTACTGCAAGGCCAGGGGCGGCGCCAGCGGATGCAGCTGGTCGCGGTGGCGCACCTGGTTGGCCAGCCGGCTCACCGGCGCCATCACCCGGTTCGCCATCAACCGGCCCAGCCCCCAGGCGCCCAGTACGCTGAGCAGGAAGCCGGCCAGCACCACGTTGAACAGCGCATTCTCGCGGGCCTCGAATTCGTGCTGTTCCTGCACCAGCAGATACTTCTCGCCTCCGACCCCGCGCTGGTAGACGTAAAACGCATCCTCGTCGCGCACGACCTCGGTGAAGCCGTCGGCAAGCCCCTGGAATGCCTTCGGAATGGCGCGCTCCGACAGGTTCGAGGCGAAGAAGCGGGTCGCCGAGTCGAGGCGCGGCGCGCTGCGCTGGACCAGCACGTCGTTCAAAACGGTGTCCAGTTCGCGCCCCAGTTCCTCGGTGACCAGATGCTCCTCGATGAAATGCACCACGCCGACGATACCGAGGGCGAAGGTGCCGCTGACCACCAGTGTCATCAGGGTGAAGGCGATGACGATTCGTCGCGCGAGCGGCTGCTTAGCGAGCATCGGCGTCCTCCGCCAGGCGGAAGCCCACCCCATGCACGGTATGCAGCAGCGGCCTGTCGAAAGGCTTGTCCAGCACCTGGCGCAGCTGATGGATATGGCTGCGCAGGCTGTCGCTGTCGGGAACGTCCTCGCCCCAGAGCGCGTCCTCGAGCTGCTCGCGGCGCACCACCGCCGGGCTCTTCTGCATCAGGATCGCCAGCAGCTTGTGGCCGATGGGATTGAGCCGCAGCGGCTGGCCAGCGCGCACCGCCTGCAGGGTATCGAGGTCGTAGCACAGGTCGCCGACCTGCAGCTGGCGCTTGCGCGAGCCCTGGCTGCGCCGGAGGATCGCCTCGATGCGCGCCACCAGTTCGGACAGGGCGAAGGGCTTGATCAGGTAGTCGTCGGCCCCGGCACCGAGCCCCTGCAGCCGATCGGGCAGCGCGTCGCGGGCGGTGAGCATGATGATCGGCGTGTCGCGCCCGGCATCCTCGCGCAGGCGCTTGCAGACCTGATAGCCGTCGATGCCCGGCAGCATGATGTCCAGCACGATGAGGTCGTAGTCCTGGGTGGCCGCCAGGTGCAGGCCGCTGAGCCCGTCCTGGGCGCAGTCGACCACGTAGCCCTTGAGCTCCAGGTAGTCCAGCACATTGGCCAGGATGTCTCGATTGTCTTCGATGACGAGGATGCGCATGTCGCCTCGCGGGTGGGGTCGATGATGAAATTTTCACGCCTTCTTTACGAAGGGCTCACGGGCACGAACGCAGACTGCGGCGCATTCAACCCGCTCCGTGGATCATACGATGCCTCTCCTCCGTCATGCTCAGCTTCGTTACCTCTGCCTGCTCCTCGGCCTCTGGCTCGGAGTGTTTCTGCTCACCCGCTCGGCGCTGCTGGCCGCGCACTGGCAGGAGGCGGCCGCCGCGCCGCTCGACCTGCTGCGCATCTACGCCGAAGGCTCGCTCTACGACCTGGCCTACCTGGCCTTCGCCGCCGTGCCGCTGGCGCTGTACCTCGCGCTCTGCCCGCCGCGGATCTGGGCCAGCCGCTGGCATCGCCTCGGCCTGCGCATGCTGGTGGTGCCGAGCCTCTATGCAATGCTGTTCACCGCGGTGGCCGAATGGCTGTTCTGGGACGAGTTCGGCGTGCGCTTCAACTTCATCGCCGTGGATTACCTGGTGTATTCCGACGAGATGATCCGCAACATCATGGAGTCCTACCCGATCTATACGTTGCTGAGCCTGCTGGCCGGGCTGTCGCTGGTGCTGGGCCTGGCCCTGCAGCGGCTGGTCGGCCGCGCGCTGGACGCACCGGGCCTGACCTGGCGTGGTGGCGCCGGCATGCTGGCGGGCGTGACCGGCATGGCACTGGCCGGTGCCATGGTCGTCGGCCAGGACTTCCCGCGCAGTGCGGCCGGCAACCCCTACCAGCGCGAACTGGCGAGCAACGGCCCGTACCAGTTCTTCGCCGCCTTCCGCAACAACGAGCTGGACTACCCGCAGTTCTATGCCACCCTGCCCGAACGGAATGTCGCCAGCCAGCTGCGCGCCGAGGTCAGCGCGCCGAACGCGCGCTTCATCGGCAGCGACCCGCTGGACATCCGCCGGATGATCGACAACCCGGGCAGCCCACGCCAGTTGAACATCGTGCTGGTCACCATCGAGAGCCTCAGCGCCAAGTACCTGGGCAGCTTCGGCGACCCGCGCGGGCTGACGCCCAACCTCGACGCCCTGCGCCAGCAGAGCCTGTTCTTCAATAATTTCTACGCCACCGGCACCCGCACCGACCGCGGCCTGGAGGCGATCACCCTGTCGGTGCCGCCGACCCCGGGCCGCTCGATCGTCAAGCGCATCGGCCGCGAGAGCGGTTTCGCCAGCCTCGGCCAGCAGCTGCGCGCCCAGGGCTACGACAGCGTGTTCCTCTATGGCGGGCGTGGCTACTTCGACAACATGAGCGCCTTCTTCGGCGGCAACGGCTACCGCGTGGTCGACCAGAGCAGCGCGAACGAGGCAGACATCCATTTCAAGAACGCCTGGGGCATGGCCGACGAGGACCTCTACACGCTGGCGCTGCGCGAAGCGGACGCCGACCATGCCGTCGGCAAGCCCTTCCTGCTGCAACTGATGACCACCTCCAATCACCGCCCCTACACCTACCCCGACGGACGCATCGATATTGCATCCGGCGACGGCCGCGAAGGCGCGGTGAAATACGCCGACTACGCCATCGGCAAGTTCCTCGAGCAGGCACGCGGCAGGCCCTGGTTCGCCAACACGCTGTTCGTCTTCGTCGCCGACCACACCGCGGGCAGCGCCGGCGCCCAGGACCTGCCGGTGGCCAGCTACCACATCCCGCTGTTCGTCTACGCACCGGCGCTGGTCGAACCGCGCGAGGTGGACGGCGTCGCCAGCCAGATCGACATTGCCCCCACCCTGCTCGGCCTGCTGAACCTGGATTACGTCTCGACCTTCTTCGGCCGCGACCTGCTGCACGACGCGACCCGGCCGGGCCGGGCGCTGATCGGCAACTACCAGCACCTGGGCCTGTTCGACGGCAAGGACCTGGCGATTCTCAGCCCACGGCGCGGCATACGCCGGCACGACGATGCGCTGCACTCGAGCCATGAGTCCCAGGCGCTGCTGGAGGACCCACTGGTGCAGCGCGACGTCGCCTATTACCAGGGCGCCAGCTACGACTACCGGCATGCCCTGCTGGGCTGGCAGAGCGTACCGGCCAACGCCAACCAACTCAGCCAGCGCTGAACCTGCCGGCGCCGCTGCGGCGCTCTGGAGCATCGATGACCACCCGTTCCAATGCCGGCAACGCGAGCCGGCCATTCAACTTCGCGCTGGGCTTCGGCGCACCTGCCGCGGCGATGGCGGCATTGCTGTTCGGCGATCCGACGCAACTGGATTTCGCCCTGTCGCGGCTGTTCTACGAGCCGGGCGTGGGCTTCGTCGGCCGGTACAGCTGGCTACTCGAGGACTTCCTGCATGATCGGGTCAAGCAGCTGGTGATCGTCATCGGCGTGCTGGCCATCGCCGGCTTCCTGCTCAGCCTGTTGCCGACCCGCCTGGCCCGCTGGCGCCGCCCGCTGGGTTACCTGGTGCTGGCGCTCGGGCTGTCGACCAGCATCGTCACCCCGCTCAAGACCCTCACCGGCGTGCATTGCCCCTGGAGCCTCAGTGAATTCGGCGGCAGCGAGACCTTCACCCCGCTACTGTCCGCGCGTGCGCCGAGCCTCAAGCCGGGGCGCTGCTGGCCCGGCGGCCACGCCTCGGCAGGGTTTTCGCTGCTGGCGCTGTTCTTCGTGCTGCGCGACAGGCATCCGCGGCTGGCGCGCTCTGCCCTGGGGTTGGCGCTGGGCCTGGGCCTGGTGCTGTCGCTCGGGCGCATCATGCAGGGCGCGCACTTCCTCTCGCACAACCTCTGGACGCTGCTGTTCGACTGGACCATCTGCCTGGCCTGCTACCGGCTGGTGCTCTATCGGCCGGCGCCCGCCATGCAGTCGGCCGCGGCGGTCGAGCCGGCGATCTAGACGTGCCCCTGTAGGAGCGGGTCATACCCGCGCCTACAAGGGCACTTCAGGCAACACGCAATCGGGACAGCCTTCATCAAGGGTGCCGACCGGCCCTGGCGCGGCCTTCGTGCTCAGTGGCGCAAGGCCTGGGCCTTGGCCTGATCCACATGGTGGCGCCAGTCGCGGTCGCGCTCGCGCTCCAGGGCATTGCTCCGCCAGGCGGTCAGCCCGCCGCCGTTCGCCTGCAGGGCCTGGCATTGCCGGAAGCCATCGTCCCAGCCCTCGGCATACAGCGGCTGGCTCATGTAGTGCGGTACATCCTTGCGGAACTGCGCCAGTGCGCCGGCGGCCTGGCGCCCGCTGCCACAGCCAGCGCGGAACCCCTCGGCATATTCCGGCGGATAGTCGTCACCGGCCAATTGCCCGGGAACACCCTGACAACCGGCCAGTGAGAGCCCGGCAAGTATCGCCGCCAGCAATGCCCGGCGGTTGCGCGGTGGCTGGCGGCGCCGCTTGGCGGCACGTTGGGGATGCGAAAGGCGCGTGGACATCGGGTTCACCCCTGCGAAAGACAACGAAAGCCCGCGGCCATGCAGCGCACGCCGCGGTGACGCTGAGCAGTCTGGGCGCCTCGTCGTCAGGGTTTCGTCAAGGCGATGTGAACAAGGCGTGAAGGCGCCGGCAGGAACGCACCCTACCCTTCCTCACGCCGGAAGCTGTAGAACAGGTTGGGTTCGCTGACGACATAGAGCGTGCCGTCGTTGTCGATCGTCACGCCCTCGGGTTGCGGTGCGGAGTGCTGCAGGTCGCTGAGCAGGCCGTGGAGGCTGCGGTAGCTGAGCATGCGGCCGTCGTCGCTGAGCTCCATCACCAGGCGGGACTCGTCGCTGAGCAGGATCAGGTGGCCGGTGGCCGCATCGAAATGGATATCCGACAGGTCGGTGGCGAACACCTGCCTGGCGATCCAGTCGCTGCGATCATGGATCGCCAGCTGCAACTGGCCATCAAGGCTGGCCGCCAGGCCATCGACTTCGTACAGCTGGCGCGGGTCGCGCTCCTTGACGATGAACATGCGATCGCCGGCGGCATCGTAGGTCACCCCCTCGAAGCCCTTGTTGCCGTTGAGGGCGATGCCCAGCGAAAAGAACTTCGCTTCGGAAATATCGATGGTTCGCGGCAAGGCCGGCAGCTGGAAGATGCTCACCTGCTGGGTGCGCTCGTCCGACACCGCGACCCGGCCGCCGCCCATGTAGGTCAGCCCCTCGATGTCGCCGAAGCCCTCCAGCGGATAGCGCTCGAGCAGTTCGCCGGTCTTGCTCAGCGCGACGATTTGCGTCGGCCCGCCATTGATCACGCCCAACAGGCGGTCGAGATCGGCATCATAGGTAATGGCCGAGAGGTTGCGGGCGATGCCTTCGACCGGCTTGGCGTCGATGGCGACCCGGTAGGCCGGCAGCCAGCGGTTGGCCAGGTCCTGGCCGGTGACATGCATCTGCCGGGTCAGGTAAAAGTACAGGCGTTCGTCCCAATGCAGCACAACGCTGACGGCCAGGCCGAGCAGCAACGCGGCCAGGCCGAACAGCCGGCGCCGCCGGCCGAAGCGAAGGCCCATGCGGGGCCCGGTGTACAGGGAGCTTTGCGTCATCGTGACACATCCTCAGCGCTGGCGCCGCCAGTTCGTCTGCTCATAGAAGGAGCGCCCGGTGTCCGGACAGCCCCCGTTCATGGCCCGCCTGCAAGGCTGGGCCCGTACCCTCAAACGTGACGTGATGGCGCTCTGGTTCTGCACCCGCCACCCGGATACGCCCTGGTGGCTGCGCGTGCTGACCGTGGCCATCGTGGCCTACGCCCTCAGCCCGATCGACCTGATTCCCGACTTCATTCCGCTGCTCGGCTATCTCGACGACCTGCTCCTGCTGCCGCTGGGCATCTGGCTGGTGCTGCGCCTGATGCCGCCGGGCGTCCTTGCCGAATGCCGCAGCCGGGCCCTGGCCTGGGAAGCGCAGCGGGCGGCACGGCCGGTCAGCCGCGCCGGTGCCGTGGTGATCCTGCTGCTCTGGCTGATCGGCGCCGCGCTGGTCGGCTACTGGCTGATCGGGCGTGGCCGAACATAACCAAACGAATGTGAAAAAAACGTAGCGGCTCAAACGGCGCCAGGACCGCGCTCGCGCCTTAAGACTGCCTTAAGTTTGCCGACCAACAATCCGCCCCAGGCTCATAACCGAGGTTCCCCGATGGAACTGCCCTGGGTTGATCACACCGACGCATTGGCGCGTATCGGCCGCGAACCGCCGCTGACCCTGCAGCTGGCGCACGCCGGCCAAGGCGCGCGGCGCGTGGCGCTGGAAGACTTCATCCGCCGGCGTTTCGCCGAGCACTATCAGGCACGGGTGCGGCATTTCATGCCCTGCCTGCTCGGCCTGCACAGCGCGAACGGCGAGGTACAGGGCGCGGTCGGCCTGCGCAGCGCCCAGCGCCGCCCGCTGTTTCTCGAACGCTACCTGGACCTGCCGATCGAGCAGGCCGTCAGCCAGCGCTGCGGCCGCGAGGTGATCCGCGCGGAAATCGTCGAGGTGGGCAACCTGGCCGCCTTCGGCAATGCCTCGGCGCGCCTGCTGATCGTCGCGCTGACCGATCTGCTGGTCGCCCAGGGCTTTCGCTGGGTGGTGTTCACCGGCACGCCGGCGCTGCTCAACAGCTTTCAGCGCCTGGCACTCAACCCGTTGCCGCTGGGCCTGGCCGACCCGGCGCGGATGGGTGAAGAACTCCCCGACTGGGGCAGCTACTACGCCAGCCGGCCCCAAGTGATGGCCGGCGAGATCCTGCCGGGCCATCAGCACCTGCTGCAGCTCGGCGTCTATGCGCGGCTCGGCTACCAGCCCCTGTTCATCGCCGGCGAGGTGCCCCATGCAGCCTGCAGCTGAACGCTTCTGGGCCGCGCTCGAACGGCACGCCGGCATCGCGCTGAGCGAAGGCGCGCGCCAGCTGAGCTACGCCGAACTGCGCCATGAGATCGCCGCCCGTGCCAGCCGGCTCGAAACGCTCGGCGTGCAGCGCGTCGCCCTGGCGCTGGACAACGGCCTGGACTGGGCGCTGTGGGATCTGGCCCTGCTGCGCGCCGGGCTGGTCTGCGTCCCGCTGCCCGGCTTCTTCTCGCCCGCCCAGCAGGCGCACGTGTTGCAGCATGCCGGCATCGACTGCCTGATCGGCGCGGCCAGCACGCTGACCGCGCGCACCGGTTTCGCGCAGCACGAGCCCGGCCTGCTGCTGCGTTCGCACACCGCCGCCACGCCGGTACCGGCCGGCACGCGGAAGATCACCTACACCTCCGGCACCACCGGCCAGCCCAAGGGCGTCTGCCTGGACGCCGCGGCGCAGCTGGCGGTGGCCGAAAGCCTGTGGCAGGCCAGCGGCCCGTGCGACATCCGCCATCACCTGTGCGTGCTGCCGCTGGCCACCCTGCTGGAGAACATCGCCGGGCTCTATGCGCCGCTGCTGGCCGGTGCCCGGATCGAGTTGCGGCCGCTGACGCAGATCGGCTTCTCCGGCAGTGCCGGCTTCGACCTGCCGCGCTTTCTCGCCACGCTGAATGAAAGCCGGCCGCACAGCCTGATCCTGCTGCCGCAGCTGCTGCTGGCGCTGGTCAGCGCCGCAGAGCAGGGCCTGCCGCTGCCGGCCTCGCTGCGCTTCGTCGCGGTCGGTGGCGGGCGGGTGGCACCGCAGCTGCTCGAACGCGCCGAGCGGCTCGGCCTGCCGGTGTACGAGGGCTATGGCTTGTCCGAGTGCGCCTCGGTGGTCTGCCTGAACACACCCGAAGCGCGGCGCATCGGCAGCGTCGGCCGGCCGCTGCCACACCTGGCACTGCGCCTGGCCGATGACGGCGAGGTGCTGGTCCGGGGGCCGCGCATGCTCGGCTATCTCGGCGAGCCGGCGCTCGACGGTGAGTGGCTGGCGAGCGGCGACCTGGGGCATTTCGAGGACGGCTTCCTCATCCTCCACGGGCGCAAGAAGCACCAGTTCGTCACCGCCTACGGGCGCAACGTCAACCCCGAATGGGTGGAGGCCGAGCTGGTCCAGCAGGCTTCGATCGCCCAGGCCTGGCTGCACGGCGAAGCGCTGGCGCAGAACGTCGCCGTGCTGGTGCCACGGCGCGCCGACTGCAGCGATGCCGAACTGGCCCGGGCGGTCGAGCGGGTGAATGCCGGCCTGCCGGACTACGCCCGCGCACACCACTGGCTGCGCGCAGCCGAACCCTTTTGCAGCGACAACGGCCTGGCCACCGCCAACGGCCGGCTGCGCCGCCCGGCCCTGCTGGAACGCTACCTGGCGGCGATCGACGCCCTTCAATCCCGATGAGGTACACCATGGAATTCTTCGACCAGTTGCAACACCAGACCAGCGCCGAACGCGAATACCTGCTGGCCTCGCCGATCATCCATGCCGCGCTGGCCGGCACCGCCAGCCACGCGCAGTACATCGCCTTCCTCACCCAGGCCTATCACCACGTCAAGCACACCGTGCCGCTCTTGATGGCCTGCGGCGCGCGCCTGCCGGAACGGCTGGAATGGCTGCGCGAGGCCATCGCCGAATACATCGAGGAAGAGATCGGCCACCAGGAGTGGATCCTCAACGACATCCGCGCCTGTGGCGGCGATGCCGAGGCGGTGCGCCACGGCCAGCCGGCGCTGCCCACCGAGCTGATGGTCGCCTATGTCTACGACCGCATCGCCCGGCACAACCCGGCGAGCTTCTTCGGCATGGTCAACGTGCTCGAAGGCACCAGCATCGCCCTGGCCACCCAGGCCGCCGGCGTGCTGCAGGCCAAGCTCGAGCTGCCGGCCAAGGCGTTCAGCTACCTGACCTCCCACGGCAGCCTCGACCTGGAGCACATCGAGTTCTTCAAGAAGCTGATGAACCGCCTCGACGACGAGCACGACAAGGCCGCCGTGGTGCATACGGCCCGCGTGGTGTACCGCCTCTACGGCGACATCTTCCGCAGCCTGACGGCCTGAGGGCGCGACCATGCAACTCAATCAATGTCGCGCCCTGCTCACCGGCGCCAGCGGCGGCATCGGCCGGATGCTGGTCGAACGGCTCTGTGCCGGCGGCGCCCGGCTGCTGCTGGTGGGGCGCGACAGCCTCGCCCTGGAAGACCTCGCCCGGCGCTATCCCGGCCAGCTCAGCCTGGTCTGCGCCGACCTCGCCCAGCGCAGCGGCCGGCAGACGGTGCTCGACGCCGCGCGCCGCTTCGGCGGGCTCAACTGCGTGATCAACGCCGCGGGGATCAACCAGTTCACACTGCTCGAACAGCAGGACGAAGACGCCATCGCCCGGCTGATCGGCGTCAACGTCACCGCCACGCTGCAACTCACCCACCTGCTGCTGCCGCTGCTGCGCCAGCAACCGCAGGCACTGCTGATCAACCTCGGCTCGACCTTCGGCTCGATCGGCTACCCGGGCTTCGCCGCCTACTGCGCCAGCAAGTTCGCCGTGCGCGGTTTCTCCGAGGCGCTGCGCCGCGAGCTGGCCGACAGCCACGTCAAGGTGCTCTACATCGCGCCGCGGGCCACCCGCACGGCGATGAACAGCGCCGACGTGGTGGCGATGAACGACGCACTCAAGGTCGGCATGGACGACCCGCAGGCCGTCGCCCGGCAGATCGTCCGCGCCATCGTCGCCGAGCGCGAGGAGCTCTACCTCGGCTGGCCGGAAAAGCTCTTCGTGCGCCTCAACAGCCTACTGCCGCGGCTGGTCGACCAGGCGCTGCGCAAGCAGCTGCCGGTGATCAAGCGCTTCGCCCGCAGCGCGCCCCGTCCGACCCCACCTGGAGAACAGCCATGAAATACCTCATCGGTCTCTGCTGCACCCTGCTGGCGCTGGCCAGCCAGCCCTCCTTCGCCCTCAGCCCGGCCAGCGAGACGGCGCTGCGCCAGGTGCAGACGCGCTGGGCCGAGATCAACTACCGGCTACCGCCGACGCAACGCGAAGCGGCCTTCGCCAGGCTCGCCGCCGAGGCCGAAAGCGCCGTGGCCGGCGAACCGCGGGCCGCCGAGCTGCATATCTGGCACGGCATCGTGCTGAGCACCTGGGCCGGCGCCAAGGGCGGCCTCGGCGCGCTCGGCCTGGTCAAGCAGGCCAAGGCCGAGCTGGAGAAGGCCATCGAGCTCGACCCCAGGGCGTTGGACGGCTCGGCCTACACCAGCCTGGCCAGCCTCTACTACCAGGTGCCCGGCTGGCCGATCGGCTTCGGCGACGACGACAAGGCCGAAGCGCTGTTCCGGCAGGCGCTGGCACTGAACCCGGACGGCATCGACCCGAACTACTTCCACGGCGATTTCCTGCTGCGCCAGAAACGCTACGGCGAAGCCCGCGCGGCGTTGCAGAAGGCCCTCGCCGCGCCGGACCGCCCCCGGCCGCGCAGTCGCCGATGCCGGCCGCCGCGACGAGGCCCGCGCGCTGCTCGCCGAGGTCGAGGAAAAGCTGGAATAACCACGCGCTACGGCGTTGAATGCACGGCAACACCGCGAGCAAGAGGAACCACATGCGCATTCTGCTGGTGGAAGACGATCGCGCCCTCGGCGAGGGCATCCGCACCGCGCTCAAGCCCGAGGCTACACGGTCGACTGGCTGCAGGACGGCGCCAGCGCGCTGCATGCGCTGAACCACGAGAGCTTCGAGCTGGCCATCCTCGACCTTGGCCTGCCGCGCCTCGACGGCCTGGACGTGCTCAAGCGCCTGCGCGCCGCGGCCAACCCGGTGCCGGTGCTGGTGCTCACCGCGCGCGATGCCACCAGCGACCGCATCGCCGGGCTGGATGCCGGCGCCGACGACTACCTGGTCAAGCCGTTCGACGTCGCCGAACTCAAGGCACGTCTGCGCGCGCTGCTGCGGCGCAGCTTCAATCGCCCGGAGCCGGTGCTGGAGTACCGTGGCATTCTGCTCGATCCGGTCAACCAGCAGGTCAGCTACCAGGGCGCGCCGGTCAACCTGCCGCGCAAGGAGTTCGTCCTGCTCCACGAACTGCTCGCCCAGCCCGGCCGTGTGCTGACCCGCGACCGGCTGCAGCAGGCGCTCTACGGCTGGGACGAGGAGGTCGAGAGCAACGCGCTGGAAGTGCACATCCACCACCTGCGCCGCAAGTTCTTCCCCGAGCTGATCCGCACCGTGCGCGGCGTCGGCTACCTGGTGGATAAATGCTGAAGCGCTCGATCCGCCAGCGCACCCTGGCGCTGCTGCTCGGCACCCTGCTGCTGTCGCTGAGCCTGATCTCCTGGCGCAGCTACCGCGACGCCCACCACGAGATCGAAGAGCTGTTCGACGCCCAGCTGGCGCAGAGCGCGCGGCTGGTGCAGGGTCTGATCGTGAGCGAGATGAGCCCGCAGGCACGGCAGGCCCTGCAGACGGCGCTGGACGCGGCGGTGAACGCGCGGCGCGACCAGGGCGTGCCCGGCCACGACTACGAGAGCAAGCTGGGCTTCCAGGTCTTCGCCGCGGACGGCCGCACCGTGCTGCAATCGGCCGGCGCCCCGGATGGCGCGCTGCAGCAACTGCTGGCCAGTACCGGCGCGGCGACGGAGCAGCCCTTCGCCCGGCTGGGCGGCGGTTATCACGACGTCGTGCTCGACGGCCGCGCCTGGCGGCTGTTCCTGCTGCAGGACCACCAGGACGCGTTGTGGATCCTGGTCAGCGAGCGCGGCGACGTGCGCGGCGAGCTGGTCGGCAAGATCGCCCGGCGCAGCCTGCTGCCGGACCTCATCGGCCTGCCGCTGCTGGCCCTGCTGATCTGGCTGGCGGTGGGCTGGGGCCTGCGGCCGCTGGCGCGCATGGCGCAGCTGCTCAAGGCGCGCGATCCGGACAACCTCGCACCACTGCTGCTGGCGCCGCTGCCACGGGAGCTGGAGCCGGTCGCCGCCTCGCTGAACCGCCTGCTGCAGCAGCTCAACCAACTGGTCGAGCGCGAGAAGCGTTTCATTGCCGACGCCGCCCACGAACTGCGCACGCCGCTGGCGGTGCTGCGCATCCACGCACAGAATGCCCAACAGGCCGCAAGCGAGCGGGAACGCGAAGAAGCGCTCGAACAACTGCTCGCCGGCGTCGACCGCACCACCCGGGTGGTCACCCAGCTGCTCACCCTCGCCCGCCTGGAGCCCAGCGCCCAGCAGTTGCGCCTGGCGCCGCTGGACCTTCGCGCCCTGGTGCGCGAGACGCTCGCCGAGCTGACGCCGCTGGCGCTGGCGCGCGAGCAGGAGCTGACCCTGGAGGCCGACGAACACGCCGACCTGCGCCTGGACGGCGATGCCGCAAGCCTGGCCACCCTGCTGCAGAACCTGGTGGGCAATGCGCTGGAATACACGCCGTGCGGCGGACGCATCGAGGTGCAGCTGCATGGCGACAGCGATCGCTTGACCCTCGAAGTCGCCGACAGCGGCCCGGGCATCGCCGTCGAACTGCGTCCGCAACTGTTCGAACGCTTCTTCCGTCTCGGCGAAGGCCAGGGCGCCGGGCTCGGCCTGTCGATCGTCGCCCGCATCGCCGAGTTGCACGGCGCCACGGTCGAGCTGCTGGACTCGCCGCTGGGTGGGCTGCGGGTCGTGGTGCGCCTGCCGCGACGGGGCGTGGCGGCGGAAAAGGCCTTTGGCCGTTTTCCACCCTACGGCAGCCAGAACCCGCGCAGTCCGTAGGGTGGATGGCCGAAGCCATCCACCACCAACCGGCTGCGGCAACACGCCCTACCCCTCGCTAAGCTTCGCTTAAGTTTCGCTACCTAGAATGGCCGCATTACCCATACGCGGAGTAGTGAAATGAACGGTAAAACGGGGCCGGCGAGCTACGGGCGGCTGTCCATCGGTTTGCACTGGCTGATGCTGCTGTTGATCGCCGCGGTATACGCGACCATCGAACTCAAGGGTAATTTCGCCAAGGGCAGCGAGCCGCGCGAGATGCTCAAGCACTGGCACTTCATGCTCGGCCTGGCGGTGTTCGCGCTGGTCTGGCTGCGCCTGCTGGCGCGCTGGCTGCGGCCGGCACCGAACGCCGTGGCGGGTGCTGCCTGGGAACAGGCGCTGGCGAAAGCGATGCACCTGGCGCTGTACGGGCTGATGATCGGCCTGCCGCTGCTGGGCTGGCTGACACTCAGCGCCGCGGACAAGCCGATCCCCTTCTTCGGCCTCGAACTGCCGGCGCTGGTCGCGCCGAATCCCGACCGGGCCGGGCAGTTCAAGGAGCTGCATGAAGCGCTGGCGCAGGCCGGTTACTGGCTGATCGGCCTGCACGCGGCGGCCGCGCTGTTCCACCAGTACGTACGCCGCGACGGCACCCTGCAGCGGATGCTGCCGCACCGGCACCAGGCCTGAGGCGCAGATGTGAAAACACCCGGTCGGCTCGCCTGCGACCGGGCGTTCGCCTGTTTCAGCCGAGCAGGTCGCTGAACGGCAGGTACTCCACCGGCTGGCCTTCTTCGAGCGTGCGGTTGCACTCGACGATGGCCAGCCCCTCGGCCCAGCTGGCGGAGGTCAGCATCGCCGAGCCCTGGCGCGGATGCAGGCAGACACGCAGCTCGCCCTCGACCGTCTCCAGCCGCGCGCGCAAGTACTGGCGCCGGCTGTTGAGCTTGCGCCAGGCGAAGCCGGCCGGCAGGCGCAGCGGCTTGGGCAGCACCTCCCTGCAGCCCTGGGCGCGCAACAGGAACGGCCGCGCCACCACCAGCGAGGTGATCAGCGCCGCAGCCGGATTGCCCGGCAGGCCGATCCATGGCTTGCCGCCCACTTCACCGAAAGCCAACGGCTTGCCCGGCTGGATCGCCAGGCGCCACAGGTGCAGCTCGCCGAGTTCGCGGATCGCCTGCTTGAGGTGATCCTCCTCGCCCACCGAGACACCGCCGGAGGTGATCAGCAGGTCCCACTCCGAAGCGGCCAAGGCCAGGGCGTCGCGGCTGGCGGCCAGTTCGTCGACCAGGATCTCGTAGTCGTGCACCTCCAGGCCGAGGCTGCGCAGCACGCCGAGCAGGCAGTAGCGGTTGGAGTTGTAGATCTGCCCCGGCGCCAGCGGCTGGCCCGGTTCGCGCAGCTCGTTGCCGCTGGACAGCAGACCGACGCGCAGCCGGCGGTAGACCGCGACGCGGGCGACGCCGAAGCTCGCCAGCAGCCCAGTCCTGCGGCCG
>NZ_AZSV01000087.1:0-17410 GCF_000582595.1 Pseudomonas sp. BAY1663 | reverse complement strand
TCATTCCATCGCTGCTCCGAGGGTCGCCTCGCCGCGCAAGGGGACGCGAGGCAGGACGCCGAGCGAGGAGCGAAGGCCGGCACCGACACCCGGCGCTCAGCCCGTTCTCAATCCAACGTGTACTCAAAGGTACTCACCACCCGCAACCGCTTCCCGATGGTCCGTCCACTGTCCATATCGCTGCCATCGTCATCGATCACCCGAATCACCCCCTGGTTGGCATTCTTCAACCGCCCCAGCGTGGCGCCGGCATCCTCGGCGAAGCGCGTCGCCTGCTCACGGGCGTTGCCGGTGGCGGCCTCGAGCAGCTGCGGCTTGAGCTCGTTGAACCCACGCAGCTGATAGCGCGGCCCGGCGAAGCCATTGACCTCGGTATCCAGCTGCACGCCGGCCTGAATCAGCGGATCGACCGCATTGGCCGCCTTGGCCACGGCATCGACGCGCTCGGACTTGACCAGCACCTGCCCCTGGCCGTTGAAGCGCAGCGCCACATCGCGCGACGCCCATTCGCGGGCCAGCAGGTCCTGCACCTGCAACGGCCGCACTTCCAGCTCCTCGTCGCTGAAGCCCTGCTCGCGGAGGAAGTCCAGCACCCGCTGGCGGTCCTCGCTGAGCCCCTGTTGCACCTCGGCGAACCGATCGCCACCACGGCGAAAGCCCAGCGTCCACACCGCGAAGTCGCTCTTCACGTCCATCTCCGCCAGGCCCTTGACCGTCACCGTGCGATCGGCCATGCGGAAACGCTCCACGCCCTGCCCCACCGACCAGCCGGCGAAGGCCACTGCGGCGGCGATGAGCAGCGCCGGCAAGAAACCGATTCGTGCTGTAGTCAATGCTGTTCTCCTTGAAAGAAATACGCCCCAGACGATACACCCAATCGGGCTTCAGGCAGTCCTGCGGCCTGCATCGCCGCGAGGTCGCGCCACTGGGTTCGACGAAGATCACTGCTCTTGTGGGAGGCCCGACCTCGGGGCGATGCTTTTCAAGCTTCCGGCTTCCGGCAACCCACCCTATGGCCTGCCTGCCCCCAGGCGCTGCAGCGCCTCCAGGCGAAAGGCGATGTTCTGCTCCAGCTCGCTCAGCTCGTGCGTCAGGCGCTCGCGCTGCTGCGCATCGCTGCAGGCCTCGAGCCGCTCACGCAAGGCGGCGCGCCGGGCCAGCAGTTCCACCTCGCGCGGCGGCACGCCGGCACTCTTCAGCACGCTGAACGGCAACCGCAACCCCTGCGGGGTATGCAGCCAGCCCTCGTCGATCTGCAGCGGCTCGCCCTTGTTGCGCACGCCGCGCTGCCATTTGGCGATGTCGCGGGCGATGCGCCGCTCGATGTCCTGATCGCTCATGCTCGCTTGCCTCTCTTGTCCCAGCCCGGCCATGAAAACCCGTCGGCCGGCGTTTGTCTGCTACCGGCCAGCGCCAGGAGACGGCTTCTGCAGGGCGGCTCGGCCTGTATGATGCTGCCGTGCTGCTGCGAACTTTCGCCGCACCTTTCTATTCTCTTGCTTGACGTCACCGCCATCGACCCGAGGAGCCGCCCGCCTTGCCCAGCCTGAACCTGCAGATTCTCATCGCGGCCTGCCTGGGTGTGGCCATCGGCTGGCTGACCGGTACGCTGCCGGCCGATGCGCCCGTGCGCGAAGGCGTGCTCTACGCCAGCACCCTGCTTGGCAGCATCTTCATCGGCCTGCTGAAAATGGTGCTGATTCCGCTGATCTTCACCTCCATCGTCGTCGGTGTGGCCAATCTGCAGGCGCATCATCAGGTGCATCGGGTGTGGGGCGGCGCGCTGGTCTACTTCACCCTTACCACCAGTGCGGCGATGCTGGTGGCGCTGGTCGCGGCGAACCTGTTCGAGCCGGGCGCAGGGCTGTCGCTGGACCTGTTCGCCGAGGCGATGAACGACTTCGATGCGCGCCAGCTGACGCTGCCCGAGTTCTTCCTGCACTTCTTCGCCAACCTGTTCCAGAATCCCTTCGCCGCGCTGGCCAACGGCAGCATCCTGGCCGTCGTGGTGTTCGCCATGTTCATCGGCATCGCCCTGGTGGCCGGCGGCGACCGCTACCGCAATATCCTCGTGGTGCTGCAGGAATTTCTCGAGCTGATGATGCGCATCATCGGCTGGATCATGCGCCTGGCGCCGCTGGGCATCCTCGCCCTGCTGATCAAACTGGTGGCCGAGCAGGATGTGGCGCTGCTCAGTGCGGTGGGCGGCTTCATCATGCTGGTGTTCGCCACCACGCTGTTCCACGGCATCGTGGTGCTGCCGGGCATTCTTTTTCTCACGACCGGCAAGTCGCCGCTGTGGTTCTTCCGCGGCACCCGCGAGGCGCTGATCACGGCGTTCGCCACCAGCTCCAGCGCGGCGACGTTGCCGATCTCCCTGCGCTGCGCGGAGGACAACCTCAGGGTGCGCCCGGGCATCGCCGGCTTCCTGCTGCCGCTGGGCGCGACCATGAACATGGACGGCACCGCACTCTACGAAGCGGCAGCAGCGCTGTTCGTCGCCAACCTGATGGGTATCGAGCTGAGCCTGGCGCAACAGGCGGTGGTGTTCTTCACCGCGATGATCGCGTCCACCGGCGCACCGGGCATTCCCAGCGCCGGCATGGTGACCATGGTGATGGTGTTGCAGGCAGTCGGTCTGCCGGCCGAGGCGGTGGCGATCCTGCTGCCCATCGACCGCCTGCTGGATACCGTGCGCACGGCGGTCAACGTCGAGGGCGACATCATTGGCAGTGTGGTGGTGCAGCGCTTCGCCGATCGCGACTAGGGGAAAACCTCACCTTGTAGGAGCCGGCTTGCCGGCGATCCGGGGCCAGACGGCGCATCGCCGGCACCTCGCATCGGGCTCTGCCTGCGATGTTCCGCAGCGCCTGCGTTCGCGAGCATGGCTCGCTCCTACAGAAGTGTGCACCTTGCCCTTGCAGGAACCAGCTTGCCGGCGATCAGCAGCCGAACGGAGCATCACCCTACGAAAAGCCGTGCAGCGCCGTGGGTGGCACCATCACGACGGCTCGCCCCGCGACTTGGCGATCAGCTCCGGCTCGATTTCCCCGGAGCCGTCCAGGTACCAGTCCTCGCCGAACATCTCCGCCGGGTGCATGGTGCGGTCGGCACCATTGCCGCAGGCCAGCGAGGTCGCCGGGCAGTAGCGATCGCAGCCCCAGCAGACGCGCTCGGGATGCGGGGGGTTGAGTGGAAACTTCTTGGCCATTGCCGTGCCCCGGGCCGGTTTTTCGATAGCGACAGCCTAGGCAATGCGCTCCGGCACGGACTTGATCACGCTCAAGTTTCGCCGGCCCGGCCAAAATATCTGTATGGATATACAGATATTCATTGCCTGAACGCAGATTTGTGCACATGCTTTGCGCCATCGCGAAACGAACGACGGCAAGCATGCGGCTCTTCCTCTGTGAGAAACCTTCCCAGGCCAAGGACATCGCCAGGGTGCTCGGCGCCAACCGGCGTGGCGACGGCTGCCTGCAGGGTGCCGGGGTGACGGTGACCTGGTGCATCGGCCACTTGCTGGAGACCGCCCCGCCGGACGCCTACGACCCGCGCTACAAGCGCTGGGTGCTGGCGGACCTGCCGATCGTGCCGGAGCGCTGGAAGATGCTGGTCAAACCGAAGACCGCCAGCCAGTTCAAGGCGGTCAAGCGCCTGCTCGGCGAATGTCGCGAGCTGGTGATCGCCACCGACGCCGACCGCGAAGGCGAGATGATCGCCCGCGAGCTGGTCGAGCACTGCCGCTATCGCGGGCCGATCCAGCGGCTGTGGCTGTCGGCGCTGGACGATGCGTCGATCCGCAAGGCGCTGGCGGCGCTCAAGCCGGGCGCCGAGACCTTCAACCTCTACCATGCCGCGCTCGGCCGTTCGCGCGCCGACTGGCTGATCGGCATGAACATGAGCCGGCTGTTCACCCTGCTCGGCCGCCAGTCCGGCTACCAGGGCGTGCTGCCGGTGGGCCGCGTGCAGACGCCCACCCTGCGCCTGGTGGTGGACCGCGACCGCAGCATCGCCGACTTCGTCCCGCTGCCCTACTGGGCCATCGACGTCACGCTGCTGGCCGACGGCGTCCCCTTCACCGCGCAGTGGCACGCGCCGGACGAGCATTGCGACGACCAGGGCCGCTGCCTCCAGCAGACCCGTGCGCAAGAAGCGGCCGAGGCCATGCGCCAGGCGGCCAGCGCCCGGCTGGTGAAGCTGAAGACCGAGCGCCAGCGCGAGGCAGCGCCGCTGCCCTTCGATCTCGGCACGCTGCAGGAAGTCTGCTCGAAGAAACTCGGCCTCGGCGCCCAGGAAACCCTCGACATCGCCCAGGCGCTCTACGAGACGCACAAGCTGATCACCTACCCACGCAGCGATTGTGGCTACCTGCCGGCGAGCCAGCACGGCGAGGCGCCGGCGATCGTCGCGGCGCTAGCGCAGGCCGATCCGGCGCTGAACGCCCTGCTCGAACACCTGGATACCGGGCGCCGGTCCCGCGCCTGGAACGACGCCCGGGTCGGCGCCCACCACGGCATCATCCCGACTGCCGCGACCCGGGCCTTCGAACGCCTGGCGGGCAAGCCGCGCGCGGTCTACACGCTGATCCGCGCGCGCTACCTGGCGCAGTTCCTGCCCAACCACGAATACGACCGCACCCAGGCCGACTTCGACTGCGCCGGCCAGGCGTTGCGCGCGGTAGGCAAGCGCATCGTCGAGCCGGGCTGGAAGCGCGCGCTGCCCGAGGCGCTCGCCGCACCCCGCAACGGCCGCGAAGCGCCCACACCGCAGAGCCTGCCGACGCTACGCGAGGGACAGGAATGCGCGGTCCGGGACCTGCTCCTCAAGGACCTCTGGACCCAGCCGCCCAAGCCCTTCACCGAAGGCGACCTGATCAAGGCGATGAAGAACGTCGCCAAACTGGTCGACGACCCGCGCCTCAAGCAGAAGCTCAAGGACACCACCGGCATCGGCACCGAGGCGACCCGCGCCGGCATCATCCAGGGCTTGCTCGAGCGCGGCTACCTGATCAAGCAGGGCAAGGCGCTGGCGGCCACTCCGGCCGCCTTCGGCCTGATCGACGCCGTACCGCGACCGATCGCCGATCCCGGTACCACGGCGATCTGGGAACAGGCGCTGGACATGGTGCAGAACGGCGAGATGCCGCTGGAGGAATTCGTCGCCAAGCAGTCGGCCTGGATGAGCAAGCTGGTCGAACGCTGCGCCGGCCTGCGCCTGGCCATCAGCGGCCCGCCAGTCCCGGCCGGGCGCGGCGGCAAGCCGTGGAAGAAGAAACGCAGTGGCACGCGCAAGACCAGCGGCCAGCGCACGAGGAAACCGCGGGCGACGGACTGAGCGTTGCGTCGAATGCTGTTCCCAAGGGCCAAGGTGAACTCCAGTAGGTTACGGTTGAGGCGCGGAGCGCCGAAGCCCAACATCACGCCGGAGCCAGGTGAACGCCGCCCCTCGAAAACCCGGTGGCGTGACGCATGCGTGCCCTGGTGCCTCGGCCGTTGGGCTTCGCCGAGCTCCGGCGTTCATTCCACGTCGAGCACCGCAAAGCACTGCAGCTGGCCGTTCACCCGGATTTCCACCTCATCGCCCACCTCGCGCCCCAGCAGCGCCTGGCCGAGGGGCGAGCGGGGCGAGATGACGAGGATCTCGCGGCCCTCGTGCTGCAGCTTGAGTCCGGCCGCGTCGGGGCCGAGGAAGAACCAGCGCATTTTGCCGTCGTGTTCCAGGCAGAGCAGCGCGCCGACCCGGGCGCCCCCAGCGGGACAAGCGCCGGACGGCAGGTTGCGGTAGGCGGCGAGCGCCGTCTCGATCTCGTGCAGGCGCCGCCGCTGGCCGTCGGCCAGGTAGGCGGCTTCCAGCCCGCGGGTGTCGTACTTGTTCTCGGCCTTGCTCTCGGCATGGGTCGCCGCCTCGTGCGAGGCGGCCAGGGCAGCTTGGGCGACCTGACGGTCGGCTTCGAGAGTGGCGATGATCTGCTGGCGAATGGCGTTCTTGTTCATGGGCCAGGCTTATAGCCCGGCGCCACGACGAAGGGAATGGCCGCGTCCGCTTTCAGCACGCTGCCGCGCCCATCGGCATGCCCGGCTCGGCGATTTCGGCCGGCGCCCAGGGGCTGCGGCCTTCGCCGATCCAGTCCAGGGTCGAGCGCCAGAAGCCCTGGCGGTGGCGGTCGTGGAACAGGTCGAAATGACCGACACGCTCGAAGCCCAGCTCGGCCGGGCTGAGTTGCACCCGCTGGCGCAGGCTGTTGCGGTAGTAGCCCAGCCCGCGGCGCATGGCCGCCGGGGTGGCGAACGCGTCGTCGCTGGTGCTCACCGCCAGGATCGGCGCATGGATCGCGGCGAAGCGCCTGAGCAATTCGTCGCGCTCATGGGCGGGGTAGCTGTGCTCCAGCCGTTCGCGGCGCCCGGCCCATTCCAGCGCGACGCCGGCCGGCAGGTCTTCCAGCCAGCCGAGCCGGCTGCCGGGGAAGTAGCCGTACAAGCGTGTCACGGCGGGCATGAACAGGTGCCATTTGCCGAGCATGCGCAAGCGCTGTGCGGCGGCATAGTCGCGCCAGTAGGCGTACTGGCCGGCGACGTTGAGATAGCGGTCGACCTGCGGCGCCGCCTCGGCGAAACCCGGCATGAAGCCGCCGACGCTGTGCCCCACCGCCACCAGCAGGCCCTGCGGGTCGCGCTGGCGCATCCAGCGGACGACGGCATCGAAGTCGTAATCGCCCCAGTCGCGCCAGCGCATCTTCAGTTCGCGCAGCCGCGCCGGACGCGAGCCGCCGATGCCGCGGTAGTCGTAGGTCAGCGCGGCATAGCCGTGTTCGGCGAGGAAGGCGGCGTAGCGGGCGTAGTAGCGCGACAGCACGCCGGTGGCGCTGCTGATGATGACGGCGCCGCGCTCCTGCGCGGCCGGGCGCCAGAGCTGGGCAGCCAGCGGATAACCATCGCGGCAGTGCAGGACGAGATGTTCGGGCATGGGTGGCAGGCCTTCGCGTTATTGTCCCGCCACCTTGCCCGGTGGACGTGTTTTTTTCCAGAACACTCGTGCGGCGAGTTGCCGGTACAGCGCGAGTCGCACGTGCAGCGACGAAAACGGTCTGTTCATGAAACGCGGCCGCCGTCCCGCTGCGCCAGGCGTTGAGGCCGGCCGGCGGTGCCTTAAGGTTCGGCCTGTACCCCGGTTGCGGGCCGGGCAGACCGGAGTGAAAGCCATGAGCGGCGAGCAGTTGATCGTATTCGGGGTGCTGGCGGCGACGCTCGTGCTGTTCGTCTGGAACCGCTGGCGCTATGACCTGGTCGCCCTCGGCGCGCTGCTGGTGGTCGCACTCAGCGGGGTGGTGCCGGCCGATGCGGTATTCGCCGGGCTCGGCCACCCGGCGGTCATCTCGGTGGCGGCGGTACTGGTGCTCAGCCGTGGCCTGCTCAATGCCGGCGTGGTGGATTCGGTGGCACGGCGGCTGATGCGGGTGGGCGACCGGCCGTGGTTGCAGGTGGCCACGCTCACCGGGATCGTCGCCCTGAGTTCGGGCTTCATGAACAACGTCGGCGCCTTGGCACTCTTCATGCCGGTGGCGATCTGGATGTCGCGCCAGAGCGGCTTGCCGCCCTCCTTCCTGCTGATGCCGCTGGCCTTCGGTTCGCTGCTCGGCGGTACCCTGACGCTGATCGGCACGCCGCCGAACCTGATCATCGCCGGCTACCGCGCGCAGACCGGCGAGGCACCGTTCGGCATGTTCGCGTTCCTCCCGGCGGGCGCCGCGATAACCATCGCCGGCGTGTCGTTCATCGCGCTGATCGGCTGGCGCCTGGTGCCCGGACGGCAGCAGCGGGACAGTGCCGGCGAGCTGTTCGAGATCAGCGCCTACCTGACCGAAGTGCGCGTGCCGGGGGGTTGCAAGTACGCCGGCCGCACGCTGCACGCGCTGATCGGCGCGGTGAAGGACGAAGCCGATGTCCAGGTCATCGCCCTGGTGCGCGACGAGCAGCGCCAGCGCCTGCCGTCCACCTACGAGGTCCTGCGCGAAGACGACATCCTGCTGGTGGAGGCCGATTCCGACAGCCTCAAGGCGCTGCTCGACGTGACCGGCGTGGAGCTGGCAGCCAATGTCGACGAGCACGAGGAACAGAAGGCGCCAGCCGCGGACGAAACCGGGCGGGAGCGACCCGGAGAGGCCGCGCCGGACGACAAGGCCGAGAAGACGCCCAGGAGCCGGCACGGCGAGCTGAAGCTTGCCGAAGCCATCGTCAGCCCCGGTTCGCGGCTGGTGGGCACCACCGCCACCGGCCTCGACCTGCGCGAGCGCCACGGCGTGAACGTCCTCGCGGTCGCCCGCCAGGGCCAGCGCCTACGCCAGCGGCTCGGCAAGATCCGCTTCGCCGCCGGCGACATCCTCCTGCTACAAGGCGGCGAAGACACCTTGCAAGCGGCGCTGAACGAACTTGGCTGCCTGCCGCTGGCCTCTCGCGGCCTGAGCATCACCACGCCGCGCAAGGTGTTGCTGGCCAGCAGCATCTTCGCCATCACCCTGGCGCTGATCGCCTTCGGCCTGGTGCCGGCCGCGACGGCGCTGGTGGGCGGTGCGCTGGTGATGATCCTCGTCGGCCTGATTCCGCTGGGTGGCATCTACAAGAGCATCGACATGCCGGTGATCGTGCTGGTGGCCGCCATGCTGCCGGTGGGCCAGGCGCTGGAAAGCACCGGCGGCTCGCAACTGATCGCCGATGCCCTGCTGCAACTGGGCCAGGCCCTGCCCCCGGCGGCGACACTGGCGCTGCTGATGACCGCGGTGATGCTGATTTCCAACGTGATCAACAACGCCGCGGCGGCGGTACTCGCGGCACCGGTCGCGATCAGCCTGGCCCATGGCATGGACGCATCGGCGGACCCGTTCCTGATGGTCGTGGCCATCGGCGCCTCCTGCGCCTTCCTCACCCCCATCGGCCACCAGTCCAACACGCTGGTGATGGCGCCGGGCGGCTATCGCTTCGGCGACTACTGGCGCATGGGCCTGCCGCTGTCGATCCTGGTGGTGCTCTGCGCGATCCCGACCATCCTCTGGGTCTGGCCGCTCTAGTGGTTGTTTTCAGGTTCATCGTGCTTTCTTGGGGAAGCAAGGATTGACACCGGACTGGCAAGTTTGGGTGTTGCTGCCATTTGGTTTGGGCTTGCGCTTGGTGATCAGGGCGCTTACCGAGTGTGCTGACGCTTCTGGTTTCGGCCCCCCGGCCGAGTCACTTTCTTGTTGCTTGCCCAACAAGAAAGTAACCAAAGAAGAAGGGCACCCGACATCCGGGTCTGTCCGCTGCGCGGCCAGACTTCCCTCCTGACGGGAACGGAGTCCGAGTTGCCTGGAAGACCGTTGATGCTTGCGTTGGCTTGGCTTTTTCTTTCTGTACGAACCATCAGGCGACACCCAACGCCCCTTCAGGAGGGTGAGCGGAATCGTTGCGTAGGGGGTTGAGCCGCAGGGATGCGGCGAAAGGCTTAAAGGGCCATGGATGGCCCTTTAAGCCGACCCCTGGAGCGGCGATGGAGCGAATGGACCCGGAGCGAAGCGCAGGGCCGGATGCAGGGGCAAGCGTTTTTGCTTACTTTTTTCGCGACTGAAAAAAGTGAGTCGCCCAGCAGGGCGAAACCAAGCATTCAAGCAGCTCGCTAAACGCCAATGAAAGCAAAACTTTCATTCAACACACCCAATCTTGCCAGTCCGGTGTCAAGCAGCCTGTCCCCATGAAATGCGAAGAACCTGTTTTCAGCCCGCCTTGAAGCGGCTGACGTTCTCCAGCAGCGTGCCGGCCAGGTCGCTCAGGCGGCTGGCGGTGTGGTGGTTGCTGCCCACCGCCACGCCGTTCTCTTCGGCCATGCGCGCGATGGTGGTGACCTGCTGGGCGATCTCGGCGGACGCCGCGCTCTGCTCGCGCAGGGCGTTGGAGATTTCCGCCACGGTGTAGAGCACCTGGTTGGCCGCCTCGCGGATGCCGCCCATGGCCTCGCCGGCGCGCTGGGCGCGGGCCACGCCCTCGTTGACCCGCACCACGCCCTGCTCCATGCCCTGCACGGCGCCTTCGGTGCCCTGCTGGATCGCCGCGACCATCCGTGCGATCTCCTGGGTCGAGTTGGCGGTGCGTTCGGCCAGCTTGCGCACCTCGTCGGCGACCACGGCGAAACCACGCCCCTGCTCGCCGGCACGCGCCGCCTCGATGGCCGCGTTGAGCGCCAGCAGGTTGGTCTGCGCGGCGATGTCGCCGATCACCCCGACGATCGCCGAGATCTGCCCGGAACGCTCGCCCAGTTCGGCGACGGTACGTGCCGAATCGCTCACCGAGACGGCGATCTGGCTGATTTCATCGACCACCGCGGCGACGATCTCGCCGCCCTGGCGCGACAGCTCGCCGGAACGCTGCGCCAGCGCATCGGCCTCGCCGGCATTGCGCGCGATGCTCTCGATACCGACGGTCATCTGCTCCACCGCCGCCGCCATGCTCGAGGCGGCATCGCTCTGGCACTGCGAGGCGACATGGATCTGCCCCGATGCGGTCACCAGGTTGCGCGCCGAATCGGCGACGTGGTCGGAGTTGTCCTTGATGCTGCCGATCAGGCGGCGCATGGCATCGGCCATGTGATTGAAACTGCCCGCGACGTGGCGCAGTTCATCACGGGCGGCCAGCTCGATGCGGGTGGTGAGATCGCCGCTGGCCAGCCGCTCGCTGCCTGCGCGCAGGCAACGGATGCTGGTCATCACCGACAGGTAGGCGCCCGCCGAGAGATAGCCGATCACCGCCAGTACCCCCAGCAGCACGGCGACGTTCCAGTACAGCACGTGCCGGGCCTCGTCGATACGCTGCTGCAGCAAATGGTCCAGGCTAGGCAACAGCACGTCGCGCATTTGCGCATAGCCGATGGCGATGGTTTCGGTGGTCATGTCGAAGAACTGCGCCGAGGAGGTGCTGGCGAAATCACCGCGCACGGCGATGTCCTGCACGACCTGCTCGATACGCTCGCCGCGTGCGTGCATGGTGGCAATGGCCTGGCCCAGCCGTTCGCGCAACTCGGGACGCTGCGCCAGGACCTTCTCGATGCTGCGCTCCATCTCGCGCGTCGCCGACCTGACCTCCTCGGTCAGCACGATCAGGGCGGTGCGCTGCTGGTCGTCCATCGCCCCTTTCGCCAGCACCGCCGATGCGCTGCCGCGCAGCCGCCCCAGACGCTCGATCAGGTAGGGCATGCGGTCGACCGCGGCGGTCATCAGGTAGTAGGTCTGCGGCTCGGGGTCGAAGGTCAGGCCGTAGGCATCCGACAGCAGCGTCTGGAAGCCGAGCAGATTGCCGATCAACGCGGTATGCGCCTGGAAGCTCTGCGCCTGCGTCCAGCCCAGGCCGTCGCGCTTGATCTCGGCCCAGGCGCGACCGATCGCCTGCCATTGCCCCAGCGCCCGCTCATCCTCGGTCAGCGCGCCATCGAGCGCGGCCATGGCCGCGTCGACGCGACTCTCCAGCGAAGCCCGGCGGCCGACGTCGGCGACGTTGCCGCCCAGCTGCATCGCCGAGAGGCCCCGATGCTGCTGCGCCAGTTCGACCACCCGGGACAATGGCCGCGACAGCGCCGACGCCACCAGCTCCCGTTCGGAACGCTCGATGGTGCGGTTGAGCTGGTCGGCGAGGGTCAGCATCAGGCTGGCGAAGATGAGGAAGACCAGCAGCCCGAGCAAGCCGAACTTGGCCGGGTAGCTGAGCCGGTTCATCAGCGCCTCGGCAGGAGAAAAGACCAGTTTCATGAAGGGTTCCCAGGGTCTGTTGAGTTCAGCGCGGCCGTTCAGGCATGTCGCATGGGCTTGCCCGGCCGCGGCAGGCGCATCCGGTTCCGCCAGCAAAATACGGGGGTGACCGTCCGGTCTTCCCTGATCAGAATCAAGCTTGGCCGCAGCTTGGCAGCCCCCGCCACGCGGCCTGTTCGATTGGTCAGAAAACCATCTTCGCCACGCTCCGCAGACACTATTCCGGCGCCGTACGCTGGCCTTCGGCGAACGCTGCAGCCCTGCCGCGTTCCCAGCTCTGGCGTGGCTTCCGGCGCCAGGCCGTCGATTCGCGCAAGATGCCCTTTACCCGGGCGGCGGGCTGTGAATAATGCGCCCCCTCCCAAGCGATCCGAGGTAGACCATGAGTGCACCGGCCCATGCCGCGACATCCTCTCTTGGCGCGCGTGCCGTGCTGCTGATCGAACTGGCCCTGGCGATGGGCGGTTTCGCCATCGGCACCGGCGAATTCGCGATCATGGGGCTGATGCCGGACGTGGCGCAGGGCCTGGGCATCAGCGAGCCGCAGGTCGGCCACGTGATCAGCAGCTACGCCCTCGGCGTGGTGGTCGGCGCGCCGCTGCTGGCGATCCTCGGCTCACGGCTGTTGCGCCGGCAGCTGTTGCTGCTGCTGATGGGTTTCTTCGCCCTGGGCAATTTCGCCAGCGCCCTGGCGCCGGACTATCACGCGCTGATGGCCGTCCGTTTCGTCACCGGCCTGCCCCACGGCGCCTATTTCGGCGTGGCGATGCTGGTGGCCGCGTCGATGGTGGCGCCCGACAAGCGCGCCCAGGCGGTCGCCCGCGTGCTGATGGGGCTGACCGTGGCGATCCTGATCGGCAACCCGCTCGCCACCTGGCTCGGCCAGTGGCTGAGCTGGCGCTACGCCTTCGCCCTGGTCGGCGCCATCGCGCTGCTGACCGTGCTGCTGGTCGCCCTGTACCTGCCGCGCAGCCAGAACGAGCCACGCAACAGCCCGCTGCACGAGATGCGCGCCTTCAACCGGCCGCAGGTGTGGCTGGCGCTGGCGATCAGCTCGATCGGCTTCGCCGGGATGTTCTGCGTGTTCAGCTACATGGCACCGACCCTGCTGGAGGTCACCGGCGTCAATTCCGGCTGGATTCCCTTCGCCCTCGCCGCCTTCGGCCTGGGCGGCATCGTCGGCAACATGGCCGGCGGCTGGCTGTTCGACCGGCTGCGCCTGCAGGCCGTCGCCTGGCTGCTGCTGTGGAGCACACTGGTGCTGCTGGTCTTCCCGCTGGCGGCGCAATCGGCCTGGACGATCTTCCCGGCGGTGTTCGCGGTGGGCACCATGGTCTCGCTGTCGCCGGCCTTGCAGACGCACCTGATGGACGTCGCCAGCGATGCCCAGACCCTTGCCGCCGCCTCCAACCATGCCGCCTTCAACATCGCCAACGCCCTCGGCCCCTGGCTCGGCGGCCTGGCGATCAGCGCCGGTTTCGGCTGGACCTCCACCGGCTACATCGGCGCGGCCACCGCCATCGGCGGTCTGCTGGTGTTCGCCTGGGCCTGGAAACTGCGCGAGACCGAAAGCGACACGCTCGGCGCCGGCATCGCCGGCTGCGATCGAGCGTAAAAATCCGACCAAAAGGTTAAGTTTTTCGCCGGGCGGCCGCTCTACAGGGACTCGTTACAACCAACGGTCCCTGCGATGCCCATTTCCCTGAAAAAGAAAGTGATCCTGCTGGCACTCATGCCGGTACTGCTGCTTGCCCTGGTCCTCTGCGGCGGTACGGCGAAAATCCTCTCCGACCGCGCCGAGCAGGAAATCGCCACCGCTCGCGAACACCTGCTGGAACAGAGTCGCAAGGAGCTGCAGCACTATGTCGATCTCGCGCTGAGCGCCATCGACGACCTCTACCAGCGCTCCGCCGAGGGCGACCTGGCCGCCCGCGCCGAGGCCATCGAGCGGCTGTCGCGCATCCGCTTCGGCAGCGATGGCTATTTCTACGGCCATGACTCCGAGATCGTCCGGCTGTTCCGCGGCAGCAACCCCGACGGCGTCGGCACCAGCATGAAGGAGCGCCGCGACCAGCAGGGCCGGCCGATCAACGCCGACCTGGTGCGCGCCGCCAAGGACGGCAGCCACTACCTGCAGTACTACTCGTCGATGCCCGGCAACGACGCCGTGCTGATCCCCAAGCTGTCCTACAACCACTACCTGCCCAAGTGGGACCTGGCCATCGGCACCTCGATCAATATCGACAACATCGATGCCGAGGTCGCCGAGGTCGAGGCGCAGATCCAGGCGCGCATCCGCGCCATCGTCACCAGCACCCTGGTGCTGGCGGCGATCATGCTCGGCGTGCTCGGGGTCGCCGGCCTGGCGCTGAGCAACTCGATCCTGCGCCCGCTGCAGCAGATGAAGGACAACCTCGACGACATCGCCGCTGGCGACGGCGACCTCACCCACCGCCTGGCGATCGCCAGCCGCGACGAGATCGGCGAACTGGCCACCTCGTTCAACCGCTTCGTCGAGAAGATCCACGGCATGGTGCGGCAGGTGGTGGAGCTCACCACCCAGCTGACCGGCCTGGTCGGCGAAGTGGCGGCCCAGGCGCAACGCTCGGAAGCCGCCATGGCCGAGCAGCGCCACGAGACCGACCAGGTGGCCACCGCCATCCACGAAATGTCCGCCGCCGCCCAGGAGGTCGCCCAGAGCGCGCAGAACGCCGCGGACGCCGCGCGCCAGACCGACACCGAAGGCCAGCAGGCCAAGCAGGTGGTGGAGCTGAGCATCCAGCGCATCCACGCGCTGGTGGCCGACATCCGCGCCAGCGGCACCTCCATGGACAGCCTGCGCCAGGACGTCGACGCCATCGTCGGCGTGCTCGGCGTGATCCGTTCGATCGCCGAACAGACCAACCTGCTGGCGCTCAATGCCGCCATCGAGCGGCCCGCGCCGGCGAGGCCGGGCGTGGCTTCGCCGTAGTCGCCGACGAGGTACGCGCGCTGGCCGGGCGCACCCAGCAGAGCACCCAGGAAATCCAGGGCATGATCGACCGCCTGCAACAGGGCACGGCCACCGTGGTGGGCGCCATGAGCCGCTCCAGCGAAGCCGGCGAAAGCAGCAGCGAACAGGCCAACCGCGCCGGCGCCTCGCTGGATGCGATCGCCCGACTGATCGGCACCATCAACGCGATGAACGCGCAGATCGCCAGCGCCGCCGAGGAGCAGACCAGCGTCTCCGAGGAAATCAGCCGCAGCGTTCACCAGATCGCCGTTTCCGTCGACCAGGTCGCCGACCAGACCCAGCAGGGTGCGCAGACCGCACGCGACCTGGAGCAGTTGGGTCAACGGCTGGGCGCACTGGCCCAGCAGTTCCGTATCTGACCGTCCTCCCGTCGCCAACGCCTCCCTGGCCGTAGGCGCTGGCGCGCAATATGCAGTAACCAGTCATTCGGCGGCTGGCCTTGCGAACGAGCACGCGGACAGGTTCCATGAAACGTCGCCTGCACGGCCCCGTAGGGTGCGCTCCGCGCACCGCATACGCCGGAGCCCGGCGGTACACAGAGCGCCCCCTACAAGAAGCCCGGCCCTCGAATGCCTGATACCGCCTCGGCGGGCGTCGGGCGGCGATGCTATACGGCTCGACGGAGCGCCCCCCTTTTCCATCTGCGAGGTTCACGACAGCATGCCGCGCTTCCCCCTGTTCCGCAGCCGCGCACGACGGCTGTGCCTGCTGCTCGTCGCCGCACTGCTGGCCGGGCTGCCGGTCGGCTGTTCCGTACTCGAGCAGAAGGAGCGCGAACTGGTATTTCGCATTGAACCCGGCACCGCAACCTGGTTCAGCGGCTTGCCGAGTGGCATCGAGGAGCTGCAGTTCACCGCGCCGGCCTTCGGCGAGGACCAGAACATCCACGCCTGGTGGTGGCCCGCCGCCCGCGCCGACGCTCCGGCGCTGCTCTACCTGCATGGGGTGCGCTGGAACCTCACCGGCCATCTGTTCCGCCTGGAACAACTGCGCGCGCTGGGCTTCTCGGTGCTGGCCATCGACTACCGCGGCTTCGGCCAGAGCCTCGGCGACCTGCCCTCGGAGCGCAGCGTCTACGAGGATGCGCGCATCGCCTGGGAGCATCTGAAAACCCTGCAACCCGATGCCGGCAAGCGCTTCATCTATGGCCACTCCCTCGGCGGCGCGGTGGCGGTCGACCTGGCGGCCGAACTCGGACGCAACGCCGAACGCGACGACACGCCGGCCGAAGCCCGCGCGCTGATCATCGAATCCACCTTCACCTCGCTCGCCGATGTCGCCACGGTGGTGGCCGACACCACGCTGCCGGTGCGCTGGCTGCTGTCGCAGAAGTTCGATTCGCTGGAGAAGATCGGCCGGATCGGCATGCCGTTGCTGGTGGTGCATGGCACCGACGACCGCTACGTGCCGGTACGCTTCAGCGAGCAACTGTTCGATGCGGCGCACGCGCCCAAGCAACTGCTGCTGGTCGAGGGTGCCAGCCACAACAACAGCCTGCGCGTCGCCCGCCAGGCCTATGGCCACGCGCTGCAGGCACTGCTCGAATCCAGCGAGCGGCAACCGGGCGCGGAGCAGCCGCCCGTCGCCGAAATCTCGAAACGTGGCTAGAGGCCTCGTTTCAGTTTTGCGCATGACACTGACCCAAGTGGCAGGAGCCTGCGCCCCGTGAGTGACGGTGCGCTGTCGCGCAGCAAACATGGGGGCGATGGGCAAGGCCGGCGGCAAGCGCCAGGGCGGACACGGCAGTTTTCACTGCGCGACTCCTCGTTCGGTACGGATCGGGAAAAGCTCCGTACATAGGAATGCAAACGTGCCGCCGGGTTCGCCGCCGGATTGCGACAACGCATGTCCCGCCCGCACTCGACGCAAGCCGGCTCAGAGACGGAAGCGTCCCACCAGCTGGTTGAGCTGCGTCGCCAGGCGCGCCAGCTCGTCGCTGGCTACCGAGGTCTGCTGCGCGCCGGTGGCGCTCTGCTCGGAGATGTCGCGGATGGCCACCAGGTTGCGGTCCACTTCGCGGGCGACCTGGGCCTGCTCCTCGGCGGCGCTGGCGATGACCAGGTTCATCTCGTTGATCTGCCCAACCCGCTCGGCGATCAGGCCCAGCGCCTGGTCCGCCTCATTGGCCATGGCCTGGCTGCGTGCGGCGAATTCGCTGCTCTGCTGCATGTCGCGTACCGACTGCTCGGTGGCGCTCTGGATCGCGCCGATCATCCGCTCGATCTCCCGGGTCGAGTTCTGGGTGCGCTGCGCCAGGTTGCGCACCTCATCGGCGACCACCGCGAAGCCGCGCCCGGCCTCGCCGGCGCGCGCCTGCCCGTAGCCGAGCAGGCCGCTGCGGGCCTTGTGCGTGGCCGCGTACAGATCGGCGATCAGCTTGAGGTCGCGCAGGGGCACCACGCGATCCAGGTACACGGTGTTGAGGCCTGCGACGCTGCGCTGCTGGGCATACAGGCCGGTCATGCCGATGACCAAGCAGGCGGCCAGCATCGCTCCGACCAGAATCAGAAGCCGGGTTCGGATAGTCAGTTGCTGCATCATGGTTCGTTTTCCGTATGGCTTGCCGGGGTTCGACGTTCGGCAGTGGGCAATTAAAAGGTTCTTCGCATTTCATGGGGACAGGCTGCTTGACA
>NZ_AZSV01000086.1:0-17510 GCF_000582595.1 Pseudomonas sp. BAY1663 | reverse complement strand
CGTCCCAGCAGACGCTCGGCGCGCGCCCAGGCCAGTGCGTGTTCGCGGCTGCGCTGGCGCCACTGCGCGCAGGCCTGACGATCGGCTTCGCTCGGCTCCCCCGCGTGCAGCTGCACCAACCAGGCCGCGGCCTCGTCGAGGATGGCCGGGGCGATGACGGCATCGCCCGCCTGCGCCCGGCCGCTCATGCCATCACCTCCAGGCAATGGCGGAACGCCTGCTGCATATAGCGCTTGACCGAGCCCAGCGAAACGCCGAGCTCGACCGCGATGGCCTCGTACTTCATGCCGTCGATCTGCGACAGCAGGAAGGCACGGCGCACGCGGCCCGGCAGGCTGTCGAGCATGGCATCGATCTCGTGCAGGGTCTCCAGCACCAGCAGGCGCTGTTCCGGCGGCGGCACCTGCTCCTCGGGCAGTCCCGCCAGTGCCTCGAGATAGGCGCGCTCCAGCGACTGGCGCTGGTACCAGTTGACCAGCAGGCCCTTCGCCACCGTGGTCAGGTAGGCACGCGGCTCACGGGCGTCCAGCACCCGGCGCGAAGCGAGCAGGCGGGCAAAGGTGTCCTGGGTCAGGTCCGCCGCATTGTCGGCGCAACCCAGGCGCCGACGCAGCCAGGCGTAGAGCCAGCCATGATGCTGCTGGTAGAGGTAACGCACAGCATCGTGAAGGGAAGTATCGGCCGCAGGCATGAGCGCTCGTCTTGCCGGGTGACGCCGGCCCTATTTGAGAATGCTTCTCATGATAGTCTCGAGCGTTCCTCCCCCACAAGCATACGAATTACATCGCCCGGCAGACCCTCCACGAATCGGGCGCGACTCACCGTTGGCGCGCTGCACTTACGCCTTGGTCACCCTGCTCCAGGTCTTTGCCGGCGCGACCGCGTTGACGGTGATGTCACGGCCACGCAGTTCGTTGGCGAGGACGCGCACCAGCCCCTTGAACAGTACCGCCAGCACGGCCCCAAACAACAAGGGCGCCCGAAGGCGCCCCTGTCTTATCGCAACGACATTCAGACCTTGCTGCGCTCGTAGCGCTTGCGGTCGTTCTCGTTGAGGAACTTCTTGCGCAGGCGAATCGACTTCGGCGTCACTTCCACCAGCTCGTCGTCGGCGATGAATTCCAGCGCCTGCTCGAGGGTGAACTTGATCGGCGGCACCAGGGCAATGACTTCGTCCTTGCCGGAAGCGCGCATGTTGTCGAGCTTCTTGCCCTTGGTCGGGTTGAGCACCAGGTCGTTGTCACGGCTGTTGATGCCGCACAGCTGGCCTTCGTAGATCTCGTCGCCCGGCGCCAGGAACAGCTTGCCGCGCGCCTGCAGGGTTTCCAGCGAGTAGGTCAGCGCGGTACCGGTGGCCATGGAGACCAGCACGCCGTTCTGGCGGTTGGTGACTTCGCCGGCCTTGATCGGGCCGTAGTGGCTGAAGGTCGAGGTCAGGATGCCGGTGCCCGAGGTCAGGGTCAGGAAGTTGTTGCGGAAGCCGATCAGGCCGCGCGCCGGGATGGTGTATTCCAGGCGCACGCGGCCCTTGCCGTCGGGGATCATGTTGGTCAGATCGCCCTTGCGCAGGCCCATCTGCTCCATCACCGGCCCTTGGTGCTGCTCTTCGATGTCGATGGTGACGTTCTCGTACGGCTCCTGCTTCTCGCCGGCCTCGTTCTCGATGATCACCACTTCCGGACGGCCCACGGCCAGTTCGAAGCCTTCACGACGCATGGTTTCGATCAATACCGAGAGATGCAGCTCGCCGCGACCGGAGACCTTGAACTTCTCCGGGCTATCGCCCGGCTCGACGCGCAGGGCGACGTTGTGCAGCAGCTCCTTGTCGAGACGATCCTTGATGTTGCGGCTGGTGACGAACTTGCCTTCCTTGCCGGCGAACGGCGAGTCGTTGACCTGGAAGGTCATGCTCACGGTCGGCTGGTCGACGGTCAGCGGCGGCAGCGCCTCGACGGCGTTCTGGTCGCAGAGGGTGTCGGAGATGTACAGCTCGTCCATGCCCGAGACGCAGACGATGTCGCCGGCTTCGGCTTCGGCGACTTCGACGCGCTGCAGGCCGGAGTGGCCCATGATCTTCAGGATGCGGCCGTTGCGCTTCTTGCCGTCGGCGCCGATGGCGGTCACCGGACTGTTGGCCTTGATGATGCCGCGGGCGATGCGGCCGATGCCGATCACGCCGAGGAAGCTGTTGTAGTCCAGCTGCGAGATCTGCATCTGGAACGGACCGTCGAGGTCCACCTTGGGCGCCGGGACGTGGTCGATGATGGCCTGGAACAGGGCATCCATGTTGTCGTCCATGTTCTCGTGATCCATGCCGGCGATGCCGTTCAGGGCGCTGGCGTAGACGATCGGGAAGTCCAGCTGCTCGTCGGTGGCGCCGAGGTTGTCGAACAGGTCGAAGATCTGGTCGATGACCCAGTCCGGACGCGCACCCGGGCGGTCGATCTTGTTCACCACGACGATCGGACGCAGGCCGGCCTTGAAGGCCTTCTGGGTCACGAAACGGGTCTGCGGCATGGGGCCGTCCTGGGCGTCGACCACCAGCAGCACGGAGTCGACCATGCTCATCACGCGCTCGACTTCACCGCCGAAGTCGGCGTGGCCGGGGGTGTCGACGATGTTGATGTTGTAGCCGTTCCACTTCAGCGCGGTGTTCTTGGCCAGGATGGTGATGCCGCGTTCCTTCTCCTGGTCGTTGGAGTCCATCACGCGCTCGTTTTCCGCCTCTTTGCGGTCGAGGGTGCCGGACAGGCGCAGCAGCTTGTCGACGAGGGTGGTCTTGCCATGGTCGACGTGGGCGATGATGGCGATGTTGCGGAGATTCTCGATCACTGATTCGTTTCTCTGTAGATGGCTTCGAGCTCGGGCTGGAAGCTGGGAATAGTCCGGACGACGTCAGGCTGTCCGAGTTGTAACGACTGGGCCTTGCGATCAGCAGCGGTCGGGAGGACGGTGGCGAATGCTGCCACCCAATAGCCCCGGCTGTTTCACCGATGCGTCAGGCCGGACGATAGACGCGCACATTCACATGCCCCTCGCTCAGCAGATGGTGAGCATGCAGGCGGCTCATGACACCTTTGTCGCAATACAGCAGGTACTGGCGGTTTTCATCCAGCTCCTTGAAACGGTTGTTCAGCGCGTAGAACGGCAGCGCCTGTACTTCGATGCCCGGCAGCTCGAGCGGTTCGTCCTCGGCGGCATCGGGGTGACGGATGTCGAGGATGACCTGGCCAGCCATCGCCTCGCGGACTTCCTCGACCCTGATGTCCTGGCCCAGCTCGTCGATCACCCGGTCGATCGGCACTTGGCGGGCATTGGCCAGGGCGCGCTCGAGGATGGCCATGTCGAACTGCTTTTCCTCATGCTCGACGCGGTAGCGCTTGGCGCGGGTGGTCGGGTTCTTCGAGATCACCCCGCAGTACTCGGGCATGTTCTTGGCGAACTCGGCGGTGCCGATCTGGAAGGCGGTGTCGATGATGTCCTGCTTGTGGCTGGCGATCAGCGGGCGCAGCACCAGCATGTCGGTAGCCGCATCGATCACCGAGAGGTTCGGCAGAGTCTGGCTGGAGACCTGGGAAATCGCCTCGCCGGTGACCAGCGCATCGATGCGCAGGCGCTCGGCTATCTCGCTCGAGGCGCGCAGCATCATGCGCTTCAAGACCACGCCCATCTGGCTGTTGTCGACCTTCTGCAGGATCTCGCCGACCACTTCCTCGAACGGCACGCTGACGAACAGCACGCGGTGCGAGCTGCCGTACTTCTTCCACAGATAGTGGGCGACTTCCATCACGCCCAGCTCGTGGGCGCGGCCGCCGAGGTTGAAGAAGCAGAAGTGGGTCATCAGCCCGCGACGCATCATCTGGTAGGCGGCGACGGTGGAGTCGAACCCGCCGGACATCAGCACCAGGGTCTGCTCCAGCGCACCCAGCGGGTAGCCGCCGATGCCGTCGTGCTGCTGGTGCACGACGAACAGGCGCTGGTCGCGTATCTCCATGCGCACCTCGACTTCCGGCGCCTTCAGCGAGATGCCGGCGGCGCCGCATTGCTGGCGCAGCTGGCTGCCGACATGGCGCTCGACGTCCATGGAGCTGAACGGATGCTTGCCGGCACGCTTGCAGCGCACGGCGAAGATCCTGCCCGGCAGGCGCTTGGCGTAGTGCGCCTTGCACTTGGCGACGATGTCGTCCAGATCGCCCAGCGGGTATTCATGCACCTCCAGGCAATGGGCGATACCCGGCGTGCAACGCAGGCGCTCGATCATCTCGCGCAACAGCTTCGGCTCGCTGAGCGCGGTTTCCACCTCGATGTTGTCCCACACGCCCTCGACCCGCAGCTCGGGATCGAGCTCGCGCAGCACGGTGCGGATGTTCTTCGCCAGCTGGCGAATGAACCCCTTGCGCACCGGCGGGCTCTTGATGGTGATTTCGGGGAAAACCTTGACGATCAGCTTCATGGAAACAGCACGTGCGCCGGCGAGGCATGAAAAGAGGGGCGCGGAGTATAGCGGAAACTGCTCAAGCTTTGACCGATTTTCTCATCAGCCCGACAATGCACCAAAACAATGCCAGCAAGCACACCAATGCACTATTACAGTGCACTACAACGGTGCACATACCGGCTTCTTCGTCGAAAAATCGCCGCCACCACACCAAACAGGGCGAATAGTTCCAACAAAGAGCACTGGCATGCAATTTGCTCTCTTGTGAGGCAGGTCGCCTTGGCGGAACATCGCCGCCGGCTTCACCCTGATTCGGAAGCATAACTGTCACGCTTCCACCACTTGGAGAACACCATGTCGAAGTCGCTTCAACTGATCAAAGATTACGATGTGAAGTGGATTGATCTGCGCTTCACCGATACCAAAGGCAAACAGCAGCACGTCACCATGCCGGCCCGTGATGCCGATGATGACTTCTTCGAGTACGGCAAGATGTTCGACGGTTCGTCCATCGCTGGCTGGAAGGGCATCGAAGCCTCCGACATGATCCTGATGCCGGACGACAGCACCGCCGTGCTGGATCCGTTCACCGAAGAGCCGACCCTGATCCTGGTCTGCGACATCATCGAGCCCTCCACCATGCAGGGTTACGATCGCGACCCGCGCGCCATCGCCCGCCGCGCCGAGGAATTCCTCAAGTCCACCGGTATCGGTGACACCGTATTCGTCGGCCCGGAGCCGGAGTTCTTCGTCTTCGACCAGGTGAAGTTCAAGTCCGACATCTCCGGCTCGATGTTCAAGATCTACTCCGAGCAGGCATCCTGGATGACCGACGGCGAGATCGAAGGCGGCAACAAGGGCCACCGTCCGGCCGTCAAGGGTGGTTACTTCCCGGTTCCGCCGGTCGACCACGACCACGAGATCCGCACCGCCATGTGCAACGCCCTGGAAGAAATGGGCCTGGTCGTGGAAGTACACCACCACGAAGTGGCCACCGCCGGCCAGAACGAGATCGGCGTGAAGTTCAACACCCTGGTGGCCAAGGCCGACGAAGTGCAGACCCTCAAGTACTGCGTACACAACGTCGCCGACGCCTACGGCAAGACCGCCACCTTCATGCCCAAGCCCCTGTACGGCGACAACGGCTCCGGCATGCACGTGCACATGTCCATCTCCAAGGACGGCAAGAACACCTTCGCCGGTGACGGCTATGCCGGCCTGTCCGAGACCGCCCTGTACTTCATCGGCGGCATCATCAAGCACGGCAAGGCGCTGAACGGCTTCACCAACCCGTCGACCAACTCCTACAAGCGTCTGGTCCCGGGCTTCGAAGCGCCGGTCATGCTGGCCTACTCGGCCCGCAACCGCTCCGCCTCGATCCGCATCCCGTACGTCAACAGCCCGAAAGCCCGTCGCATCGAGCGCGCTTCCCGGACCCGGCGGCCAACCCCTACCTGGCCTTCGCCGCCCTGCTGATGGCCGGCCTGGACGGTATCCAGAACAAGATCCACCCTGGCGATGCCGCCGACAAGAACCTGTACGATCTGCCGCCGGAAGAAGGCAAGCTGATCCCGCAGGTCTGCGGCAGCCTGAAGGAAGCCCTGGAAGAGCTGGACAAGGGCCGCGCCTTCCTGACCAAGGGCGGCGTGTTCTCCGACGACTTCATCGATGCCTACATCGAGCTGAAGGCGGAAGAAGAGATCAAGGTGCGCACCTTCGTGCACCCGCTGGAATACGACCTGTACTACAGCGTCTAAGCCAGCAAGCGCGACACGAAAGGCCACCCTCGGGTGGCCTTTTTCGTTTTCGCGCCCCCTCCACATGGTTATGCATGGTTCGGCCATGGTGTGGTTGCGAACCTCGTTCGGCGGGTTGCAACCCGCCCTACGCCAAGCCGGGGCTCCGTGCAAACCGTAGGGCGGGTGAAACCCGCGCGGCCAGGATGAGGCCGCAGCTTGTCGCCGCTCGCAATTCCCACCGATCGGACTTGCCGCCAGCCCCGCACGATGCAAGGCTTGCAGCATTCCTCATCGCGGAGCTCCCCATGCGTAGCGCATTGTTCGGCCTGCTGTTGATCCTGACCGTCCCGGCCAGCGCCGAGATCTACAAGTACACCGACGAGCATGGCAATACCGTGTTCACCAACCAGCCTCCGGAAGGCGTCCAGGCCGATGCCGTCGAGCTGCCACCAGCCAATACCGTGAATATCCGCACCCCCGAGCCACCGCCGCCGCTACCCGGCGAACAGCCGGCCAGCCAGGCGCCCTACCAGACACTGATGGTCACCGGCATCCCGGACGCAGAAGCACTGCGCGCCAACAACGGCAGCTTCGTCGTCGGCGCCCGCCTGGTGCCACCGCTGCAGCGCGGCCACACTCTGCGCTTTCTGCTCGACGGCATCCCCCAGGCCGCCGCCGGCAGCGACACCTCGCTGCAGCTGAATAATGTCGAGCGCGGCGAACACCGCCTGCAGGTCGAAGTGCTCAGCGGCGAACGGGTCATCCAGCGCAGCGAGCCGGAATACTTCACCGTGCAGCGCGTGCACACCTCCAGCCCGGCCCTCCGCCCCAGGCCGGCACCATGAGCCGCTGGCTGGCGGCCGCGCTACTGGTCATCGCGCTGCCGACGGCCGCCCAGGTCTACACCTATATAGATGCCGAGGGGAACCGCGTCTTCACCGATCGCCCGGCCGGCCAGGCGGCCGAACAGGTCCGCCTGAAACCCGGCAACAGCATGCCGGCACCGCCCATCTCCACGCGCCAGGCCGCAAAGCCCGAGCCGGTCGAGGCCGAGGTCGTCGCCTACCAGTTGCACATTCTCAGCCCGGCCGCGGACGAGACGATCCGCGACAACGCCGGCACGGTCAGTGTCACCTTCCAGAGCGAGCCCGCCCTGCAGCCCGGACATGCCTACCAGTTGCTGCTCGACGAACAGCCCCTTGGCACACCGGCCAGCCAGTCACCCATCGTGCTGAGCAATGTCGATCGCGGCACGCATCAGCTCGCGATGGCAGTCGTGGACGAGCAGGCCCGCATCCTGCAGCGCACCGCGAGCCAGCCATTCCACCTGATACGCACCTCGCTGGCCCAGCGGCGCATGGCCAAGCCCTGCCAGAAGGGCGACTACGGCGTGCGTCCGGAATGCCCGCTCAAGGATAAACCGCCGGAAAAACGCGACATCCCCTTCGTGCCCTTTCTATGATCAAGGTGCGCACCTATTTGGTGCGCACAATTGGCGGCAACACCGTTCGTCACCATTTTGGTTCACCGGCCAGGCTGCCCGATGCCGGAAACATACCGCCCCGCGCCCGAATGGCGCGCCTTGGTTTGGTTCTTGCATTTCCTGTCTGACCTTCCGGATGCAGACCAGCCATGATCAACGAAGCCCTGCAACGCCTGCTGATCGAGAACCTGACTACCGCGACGCTGCTGCTCAATTCGCGCTTGCGCCTGGAATACATGAACCCGGCCGCCGAGATGCTGCTGGCCGTCAGCGGCCAGCGCAGCCACGGCCAATTCATCAGCGAACTGTTCACCGAATCACCGGAAGCCCTGGCCGCGCTGCGCCAGGCCGTGGAAGAAGCCCACCCCTTCACCAAGCGCGAGGCGACGCTGACCTCGGCCACCGGCCAGAGCCTGACCGTGGACTACGCCGTGACCCCGGTGCTGACCCGCCAGGAAACCATGCTGCTGCTGGAAGTGCTGCCGCGCGACCGCCTGCTGCGCATCACCAAGGAAGAGGCGCAGTTGTCCAAGCAGGAAACCACCAAGATGCTGGTGCGCGGCCTCGCCCATGAGATCAAGAACCCCCTCGGCGGCATCCGCGGCGCCGCCCAGCTACTGGCGCGCGAACTGCCCGACGAGCACCTGCAGGACTACACCGAGGTCATCATCGAGGAGGCCGACCGGCTGCGCAATCTGGTGGACCGCATGCTCGGCTCGAACAAGCTGCCCTCGCTGGCGATGACCAACATCCACGAGGTGCTGGAACACGTCGCCAGCCTGATCGAAGCGGAATGCCAGGGAAGCATCATTTTGGTGCGCGACTACGACCCAAGCATTCCCGAAGTGCTGATGGACCGCGAGCAGATGATCCAGGCCGTGCTCAATATCATGCGCAACGCCATGCAGGCGCTTTCCGGCCAGACCGAGCTGGGCCTCGGCCGCCTGACCCTGCGCACCCGCACGCTGCGCCAGTTCACCATCGGCCATATCCGCCACCGCCTGGTGGCACGTATCGAAATCATCGACAACGGCCCCGGTATCCCGGCCGAGCTGCAGAACACGCTCTTCTACCCCATGGTCAGCGGCCGGCCCGACGGAACCGGGCTCGGCCTGGCCATCACCCAGAACATCATCAGTCAGCACCAGGGCCTGATCGAGTGCGAGAGCCACCCCGGCCATACCGCGTTCTCGATCTTCCTGCCACTGGAACAAGGAGCCCCAACAGCATGAGCCGAAGCGAAAACGTCTGGATCGTCGACGACGACCGCTCCATCCGCTGGGTCCTGGAAAAGGCCCTGCAGCAGGAAGGCATGGCCACGCAGAGCTTCGACAGCGCCGACGGCGTGCTCGCCCGCCTCGCCCGCCAGCAGCCGGACGTGATCATTTCCGACATCCGCATGCCCGGCCTCAGCGGCCTGGACCTGCTGTCGCAGATCCGCGAACAGTATCCGCGCCTGCCGGTGATCATCATGACCGCGCACTCGGACCTCGACAGCGCGGTGGCCTCCTACCAGGGCGGCGCCTTCGAGTACCTGCCCAAGCCGTTCGACGTCGACGACGCGGTGTCGCTGGTCAAGCGCGCCAACCAGCATGCGCAGGAACAGTTGCAGCTCAAGGAGCCGGCCAACCACCACCACACGCCGGAGATCATCGGCGAGGCGCCGGCGATGCAGGAGGTGTTCCGCGCCATCGGTCGCCTCAGCCATTCCAACATCACCGTGCTGATCAATGGCGAATCGGGTACCGGCAAGGAGCTGGTGGCGCATGCCCTGCACCGCCACAGTCCGCGCTCGGCCTCGCCGTTCATCGCGCTGAACATGGCGGCGATCCCCAAGGACCTGATGGAATCGGAACTGTTCGGCCACGAGAAGGGCGCCTTCACCGGCGCCGCCAGCCAGCGCCGCGGCCGCTTCGAGCAGGCCGACGGCGGCACGCTGTTCCTCGACGAGATCGGCGACATGCCGGCCGACACCCAGACCCGCCTGCTGCGCGTGCTGGCCGATGGCGAGTTCTACCGGGTCGGCGGCCATACGCCGGTGCGGGTCGACGTGCGCATCATCGCCGCCACCCACCAGGACCTGGAAACCCTGGTGCAGGCCGGAAAATTCCGCGAGGACCTGTTCCACCGACTGAACGTCATCCGCATCCACATCCCGCGCCTGGCCGACCGCCGCGAGGACATCCCGGCGCTGGCCGAGCACTTCCTCGCCAGCGCCGCGCAGGAACTCGCGGTCGAGACCAAGGTGCTCAAGCCGGAGACCAAGGAATACCTGCAGCACCTGCCCTGGCCGGGCAACGTGCGCCAGCTGGAGAACACCTGCCGCTGGATCACCGTGATGGCGTCCGGCCGCGAGGTGCACGTCAGCGACCTACCGCCGGAGCTGCTCAGCCAGCAGGCCGACGCACAGCCGGCGAACAACTGGGAACAGGCGCTGCGCAACTGGTCCGACCAGGCCCTGGCGCGCGGCCAGTCCAGCCTGCTCGACGAAGCGGTGCCGGCCTTCGAACGGATCATGATCGAGACCGCCCTCAAGCACACCGCCGGCCGCCGCCGCGACGCCGCCCTGCTGCTGGGCTGGGGCCGCAACACCCTGACGCGCAAGATCAAGGAACTGGGCATGCGCGTCGACGGCAATGACGACGACGAGGGCGACGACGGCTGAGCCGCCGCCCTCCAGCTCCCCATCCTTGCGTAGGTTGGGTTGAGGAGCGCCGCGACGAAGCCCAACACGTACGGGGCCTGTATCTGTTGGGCTTCGCTGCGCTCAGCGCCAACCTACCCGGGTATCGATCACGCATGGGCAGGAGCGTAGGGTGGAAAACTCGCGGAGCGATTTTCCACGCGGGCGTGCAGCGATACGCCTTCGAGAAATCTGGCAGCGCATCCGCGTGGATGGCTTCGGCCATCCACCCTACGGCGTCACCCGTACGTCGAGGCGCCAGCCGCCGGCTTCGACCTGCCCGGCCCACTCCCCCCGCAACGGGCGGGCCGCCACCAGGTGCAGCAGCAGGCCTTTGGCGGTGTGCTGCAGCCGCCAGCCCACCCGCGTGCCATCGACCTGCAACTGGCCGGACTGTGCCTCGCCCTGCGCCTGCAACAGCAGGGCGAAGGCGCCTTCGAGGTGCTCGTCGTAGAGCTCGGGCTGGCGATCGAACCACAGCGTAAGTCCCCATGCCTGCTCCTCGATGCGCTCCAGCTGCACCGGCCCCGGCGCGGTGAGCCGGCCGATCATCGCGCCCAGCAGCAGTCCGATCAGCACCAGCGAGGCAAAAAAGCGCCGTCGCAGGCGCGGCCGCGGATCGTCCGGCACAGTAGAATGTCGCTCGTCTTCCACCTCGGTGCCACGCATGTTCCACGTCATCCTGTTCCAACCGGAGATCCCTCCGAATACCGGCAACATTATCAGGCTCTGCGCCAACACCGGCTGCAACCTGCACCTGATCGAACCGCTGGGCTACGAACTGGACGACAAGCGCCTGCGCCGCGCCGGCCTGGACTACCACGAATACGCCACCCTCGAGCGGCACGCCGACCTGGACAGCTGCCTGCACCAGCTCGGCATCGCGCCGCCGGGCAGCCCGGCCGAGCCCGGCACGCCGCGCCTGTTCGCCTTCACCACCAAGGGCTCGCAACCGTTCCATGAAGTGCGCTACCGCCGCGGCGATGCCTTCCTGTTCGGCCCGGAAAGCCGCGGCCTGCCGGCGCAGATCCGCGACGCCCTGCCCACCGACCAGCGCCTGCGCCTGCCGATGCGCCCCGACAGCCGCAGCCTGAACCTCTCCAACACCGTGGCAGTCGCCGTCTACGAGGCCTGGCGCCAGCTCGACTTCGCCATGGCGTGAAGAGCGGCCACACGTGGCCTGCACGCCGATGGTCGTACGGCGTTGAAAAGCTCCGGGGGCTCCCCCATATCAAGCGCATTCGGGCATTCATCGCCCCGCTGCGTGGAGATTTCCCCTTGACCACCATCGTTTCAGTGCGCCGCAACGGCAAAGTCGTCATGGGCGGCGACGGCCAGGTTTCCCTGGGCAACACCGTCATGAAGGGCAACGCCAAGAAGGTCCGCCGCCTCTACCACGGCCAGGTGCTGGCCGGCTTCGCCGGTGCCACCGCCGACGCCTTCACCCTCTTCGAGCGCTTCGAGGGCCAGCTGGAGAAACACCAGGGCCATCTGGTTCGCGCCGCCGTCGAGCTGGCCAAGGACTGGCGTACCGACCGCTCGCTGAGCCGCCTGGAAGCCATGCTGGCGGTGGCCAACAAGGACGCCTCGCTGATCATCACCGGCAACGGCGACGTGGTGCAGCCCGAGGACGACCTGATCGCCATGGGCTCCGGCGGCGGCTTCGCCCAGGCCGCCGCCAAGGCGCTGCTGCTCAAGGCCGGCGACGACATGTCGGCCCAGGAAATCGCCGAGACGGCGCTGAACATCGCCGGCAGCATCTGCGTGTTCACCAACCAGAATCTGACCATCGAGGAGCTGGACAGCGAGGTCTGAGTACCGACCGTCCCGTCCCTCCGGAGTACCGAAAATGCCCATGACGCCCCGCGAGATCGTCCACGAACTCAACCGCCACATCATCGGCCAGGACGACGCCAAGCGTGCCGTCGCCATCGCCCTGCGCAACCGTTGGCGGCGCATGCAGCTGCCGGCCGAGCTGCGCCAGGAAGTCACCCCGAAGAACATCCTGATGATCGGCCCGACCGGCGTCGGCAAGACCGAGATCGCCCGCCGCCTGGCCAAGCTGGCCAACGCGCCGTTCATCAAGGTGGAAGCGACCAAGTTCACCGAAGTCGGCTATGTCGGCCGTGATGTCGACTCGATCATCCGCGACCTGGCCGATGCCGCACTGAAGATGCTGCGCGAGCAGGAAGTCCACCGGATGCGCCACCGCGCCGAGGACGCCGCCGAGGAGCGCATCCTCGACGCCCTGCTGCCGCCGGCCCGTGCCGGCTTCAACGAGGACCCGGCGCCGAGCAGCGACTCCAACACCCGCCAGCTGTTCCGCAAGCGCCTGCGCGAAGGCCAGCTGGACGACAAGGAGATCGATATCGAGGTCGCCGAAAGCCCCGCTGGCGTCGAGATCATGGCCCCGCCCGGCATGGAGGAGATGACCAACCAGCTGCAGAGCCTCTTCGCCAACATGGGCAAGGGCAAGAAGAAGAGCCGCAAGCTGAAGATCAAGGACGCGCTCAAATTGATCCGCGACGAGGAAGCCGCGCGCCTGGTCAACGAGGAAGAGCTCAAGGCCCGCGCCCTGGAAGCGGTGGAGCAGAACGGCATCGTCTTCATCGACGAGATCGACAAGGTCGCCAAGCGCGGTAACACCGGCGGCGCCGACGTCTCCCGCGAGGGCGTGCAGCGCGACCTGCTGCCGCTGATCGAGGGCAGCACGATCAACACCAAGCTGGGCATGGTCAAGACCGACCATATCCTGTTCATCGCCTCGGGCGCCTTCCACCTGTCCAAGCCCAGCGACCTGGTGCCGGAACTGCAGGGCCGCCTGCCGATCCGCGTCGAACTCAAGGCGCTGACCCCGCAGGACTTCGAGCGCATCCTCAGCGAACCGCACGCCAGCCTCACCGAGCAGTACCGCGAGCTACTGAAGACCGAGGGCCTGCACGTCGAATTCCTCGCCGATGGCATCCAGCGCATCGCCGAGATCGCCTGGCAGGTCAACGAGAAGACCGAGAACATCGGCGCGCGCCGCCTGCACACCCTGCTCGAGCGCCTGCTGGAAGAAGTCTCCTTCAGCGCCGCCGACCTGGCCGGCCAGCGCAACGGCGAGCCGATCCGCATCGACGCGGCCTACGTCAACGAGCACCTCGGCGAACTGGCGCAGGACGAAGACCTGTCGCGGTATATTCTTTAAAAGCAGCTGGAAGCTGGAAGCTGGGTACGGATGACCTGTTCAGCAGCAGACAGGCTTCCGGCTTTGGCTTTCCGCTTCAAGCTCATACGGAGTATGCCCATGCGCATCCCCACCGCCATCAAGCTGCACAAGGCCTCGAAGACGCTGGAGCTGGAATACGGCGGCGCTGAACGCTACGTCCTGCCCGCCGAATTCCTGCGCGTGCACTCGCCTTCGGCCGAGGTGCAGGGTCATGGCAATCCGGTGTTGCAGACCGGCAAGCTGAATGTCGGCCTGGAGCGAATCGAGCCCGCCGGCCAGTACGCCCTGAAGCTGACCTTCAGCGACGGCCACGACAGCGGGCTGTTCACCTGGGACTACCTGGAACGCCTGGCGCTGAATCAGCAGGTGCTCTGGGATGACTACCTTGCGGCCCTGGCGGCCGCCGGCAAATCCCGCGACCCCGATGAGTCGGTGGTCAAGCTGATGCTCTGAGCGCGAAACCGTAGGGTGGATCGCGCTCCAGCGATCCACCGGGCGGCGCTGCGGTGGCTGTAAAAAGCGACAGCCACCCTACCTCGCCGCCTCGCCGCATGCGGTGCGCTGACGGCAGCGCGGGGCTCAGGCCAGCGCCTTGTCCAGCGCGCGCTCGATCTGGCTCTGGATGCTGCTGCCCATCGCCGAGAGCAGCAGGCCGAGCTTGAGCTGCACCCTGACGCTGTCCGCGTGCACCTCGATGCGGCCGTCCGCCCCGCTGCGCTTGACCGCCAGCACGTCGCCCTGCCACTGGCAGTGCACGCCGTACTCGCGGGCCAGCCGCCCAGCCAGCTGCTCGGCCTTCTCGCGAGCGGCCTCGCGGCCGAGGCTATGGGAACGTTCGACGATGATCTGGGCCATTACGACTCCTGGCTGCGGTGCCCGAAAAGGTGCGCACTATAGCAAAGCGCCGGCATACGGCGCGAAGGCCGCCGACTGCGCCCCGAACCCACGTCGCCCCCTGCGACGCGTCGTCGCTGCGCCTTTTGCCGACCGCTCGCAGCTCGACGCTTATTAGCCGGCTTTTTAGGTTTAGAATGCCCGGCACATTCTTCCGGTGACAGTGACATGACCGATCCCCGCAAAGCGCATGACGCAGAACCGACCACCCATTTCGGCTACACGAACGTGCCGGAAAGCCAGAAGGCGCAGAAGGTGGCCGAGGTGTTCCACTCCGTGGCCGCCAAGTACGACCTGATGAACGACCTGATGTCCGGCGGCGTTCACCGGCTGTGGAAGCGCTTCACCATCGAACTCTCCGGCGTGCGCCACGGCAACCGCGTGCTGGACATCGCCGGCGGCACCGGCGACCTGACCCGGCAGTTCTCGCGCATCGTCGGCCCCAGCGGCGAAGTGGTGCTGGCCGATATCAACGCCTCGATGCTCAAGGTCGGCCGCGACAAGCTGCTGGACAAGGGCGTGGCCGGCAACGTCCGGTTCGTCCAGGCCGACGCCGAGAAGCTGCCGTTCCCGGACAACCACTTCGACGTGGTGACCATCGCCTTCGGCCTGCGCAACGTGACGCACAAGGAAGACGCCATCGCCTCGATGCTGCGCGTACTCAAGCCGGGCGGCCGGCTGCTGGTGCTGGAGTTCTCCAAGCCGACCAACCAGCTGTTCTCCAAGGCCTACGACGCCTATTCGTTCAGCCTGCTGCCGCTGATGGGCAAGCTGATCACCAACGACGCCGACAGCTACCGCTACCTGGCCGAGTCGATCCGCATGCACCCGGACCAGGAAACCCTCAAGGGCATGATGGTCGACGCCGGCTTCGAGCGCGTCACCTACCACAACATGACCGGCGGCATCGTCGCCCTGCACCGGGGCATCAAGCCCTGATGCTGCGCGCGGCTCTGCTGGCCGGCGCCGAGCACGGCATCAATCGCGTCCTGCGCCTGGACCCCACGGCACTGCCGCGGTTGGCGCGGCTGGGCGGACGGATCATCGAGATCGACTGCACGGCACCGGCCTGGCGGCTGTTCCTGCTCGCCGACGACGAAGGCCTGCGCCTGGCCTCCAGCTGGGGCGCGGAAGCCGATTGCCGCCTGCGCGCGCCGGCCACCAGCCTGCTGCGCCTGGCCGTCAGCCGCGACAAGACCGCCGTGCTGCATGGTCCGGACGTGGAAATCGACGGCGACAGCGGCCTGCTGATGGGGCTGGCCGAAATCCTCCAGGACCTGGAGCTCGACTGGGAATACGAAGTCTCGCGCTGGCTCGGCCCGGTCGGCGCCCAGCTGCTCGGCAGCAGCCTGCGCAACCCGCTGTACTGGGTGCGTGAAAACGCTGACACGTTGCGCCAGGACCTGGCCGACTATCTCAGCGAAGAAGCCCGCGCCCTGGTCGGCCAGGCCGAAGCCCAGGCGTGCTTCGACGAACTGGACGACATGAAGCTCACCCTCGACCGCCTCGAGGCCCGCATCGAGCGCCTCGCCCACAACCTGAATCCAGATCGCCCCGAATGAAGCTGTTCGCCGCTGCCCGCCGCCTGTTCCGCATCCTGCTGGTGGTGATCCGCTACCGCCTCGATGACATCATCCTCGACCTGCCGATGCCCTGGTGGCTGCGCGGCACCAGCTACCTGCTGCCCTGGCGCTGGATTCCGCGGCGGCGCAGCGAGCTGTCGCGCGGCGCCCGCCTGCGCCTGGCGCTGGAGGGACTGGGGCCGATCTTCATCAAGTTCGGCCAGTTGCTCTCGACCCGTCGCGACCTGCTGCCACCGGACATCGCCGACGAACTGGCGATGCTCCAGGACCGCGTGCCGCCGTTCGACTCCGCCCGCGCCACCGCGCTGATCGAGCAGCAGCTGGGCGCGCCGGTCGACGAGCTGTTCGCCCGCTTCGACAGCAAGCCGCTGGCCTCGGCCTCGGTGGCCCAGGTACATGCGGCCCGGCTGCGCAGCGGCGAGGAAGTGGTGGTCAAGGTGGTGCGGCCGAATCTCAAGCCGGTCATCGCCCAGGACCTGGCCTGGCTGTTCATGCTGGCCAAGAGCGCCGAGCGGATCTCCATCGACGCCCGCCGCCTGCACCTGGTGGAGGTGGTCGAGGACTACGCCAAGACCATCTACGACGAGCTCGACCTGCTGCGCGAGGCGGCCAATGCCAGCCAGCTCAAGCGCAACTTCGAGGGCTCGACGCTGCTCTACGTGCCGCAGGTGTACTGGGACTACTGCCGCCCGCAGGTGTTGGTGATGGAGCGCATCTACGGCGTGCCGGTCACCGACATGGCCGCACTGGCGCGGCAGAACACCAACATGCGCCAGCTCGCCGAGCGCGGCGTGGAAATCTTCTTCACCCAGGTGTTCCGCGACAGCTTCTTCCATGCCGACATGCACCCCGGCAACATCTTCGTCAGCACCCACCAGCCGTGGAGCCCGCAGTACATCGCGGTGGACTTCGGCATCGTCGGCAGCCTGACGCCGGAGGACCAGGACTACCTGGCGCGCAACCTGATGGCCTTCTTCAAACGCGACTACCGCAAGGTCGCGCAGCTGCACATCGACTCGGGCTGGGTGCCGGCGGAAACCAAGGTCAACGAATTCGAGGCGGCGATCCGTACCGTCTGCGAGCCGATCTTCGAGAAGCCGCTGAAGGACATCTCCTTCGGCCAGTTGCTGGTGCGCCTGTTCCAGGTGGCGCGGCGCTTCAACATGGAGGTCCAGCCGCAGCTGGTGCTGCTGCAGAAGACCCTGCTCAACATCGAGGGCCTGGGCCGCGAGCTGTACCCGGACCTGGACCTGTGGAGCACCGGCCAGCCCTACCTGGAGCGCTGGATGCGCGAGCGCATGAGCCCGCGGCAACTGCTCAGGAACGTGCAGGCGCAGATCGAGCAGGTCCCGCACCTGGCGCACATGACCCGCGAGCTGCTCGAGCGCATGTCCAATCCGCATGCCGACAACCCGCCGCCGCCCTGGCACGAGCGCCATCGCGGCTGGCCGCTGCGCCTGACCGGCGCCGTGCTGCTGG
>NZ_AZSV01000085.1:0-17987 GCF_000582595.1 Pseudomonas sp. BAY1663 | reverse complement strand
TCGGAACGAGGGAAGTCTGGCCGCGTAGCGGACAGACCCGGATGTCGGGTGCCCTTCTTCTTTGGTTACTTTCTCGGCGAGCAACAAGATACGGAGCATAGCGGAGTAACAGCCGCAGGCTGGCCCGAAGGGCGAGCGAAGCGAGTCAAGTGACTCGGCCGGGGGGCCGAAACCAGAAGTGTCAGCACACTCGGTAAGCGCCCTGATCACCGAGGCGCAAGCCCAAACCAAATGGTGGCAACACCCAATCTTGCCAGTCCGGTGTCAATCCTTGCTTCTCCAAGAAAGCGCGATGAACCTAAAAAAAACCCCGCACGAGGCGGGGTTCTTTTTCGAGGCTGGGAGGCCGGTCGGCTTACATCATGCCACCCATGCCACCCATGCCGCCCATGTCCGGCATGGCCGGGGCCGGCTTGTCTTCCACCACTTCGGCAACCATGGCTTCGGTGGTGACCATCAGGCCGCCGATGGAGGCTGCAGCCTGCAGCGCGGAACGGGTGACCTTGGCCGGATCGAGGATACCCATCTCGATCATGTCGCCGTAGACGTCGGAAGCGGCGTTGAAGCCGTAGTTGCCTTCGCCCTGCTTGACCTTGTCGACCACCACGCTCGGCTCGCCGCCGGCGTTGGCGACGATCTGGCGCAGCGGAGCCTCGACGGCGCGACGCAGCAGCGCGATACCGACGTTCTGGTCTTCGTTCTCGCCCTTGAGCTCGGAGATGGCCTGCAGCGCGCGCACCAGGGCGACACCGCCGCCAGGTACCACGCCTTCTTCGACGGCTGCACGGGTGGCGTGCAGGGCGTCTTCGACGCGGGCCTTCTTCTCTTTCATCTCGACTTCGGTGCCGGCACCGACCTTGATCACGGCCACACCGCCGGCCAGCTTGGCCAGGCGCTCTTGCAGCTTCTCCTTGTCGTAGTCGGAGGTGGTGTCCTCGACCTGCTTGCGGATCTGCGCGACGCGGGCTTCGATGTCGGCCTGGGCGCCGGCGCCGTCGATGATGGTGGTGTTTTCCTTGTTCAGCACGACGCGCTTGGCGTTACCCAGGTGCTCCAGGGTAGCGGTTTCCAGGCTCAGGCCGACCTCTTCGGAAATCACGGTACCGCCGGTGAGGATGGCGATGTCCTGCAGCATGGCCTTGCGGCGGTCGCCGAAGCCCGGCGCCTTGACCGCGGCGACCTTGACGATGCCGCGCATGTTGTTGACCACCAGGGTAGCCAGGGCTTCGCCTTCGACGTCCTCGGCCACGATCAGCAGCGGACGGCCGGCCTTGGCGACGGCTTCGAGCACCGGCAGCAGTTCGCGAATGTTGCTGATCTTCTTGTCGACCAGCAGCAGCAGCGGGCTGTCCAGCTCGGCGACCATGGTGTCCGGCTTGTTGATGAAGTACGGCGACAGGTAGCCACGGTCGAACTGCATGCCTTCGACGACGGACAGTTCGTTTTCCAGGCCCGAGCCTTCCTCGACGGTGATCACGCCTTCCTTGCCCACGCGCTCCATGGCTTCGGCGATGATGTCACCGATGGAGGCGTCGGAGTTGGCGGAGATGGTGCCGACCTGGGCGATGGCCTTGGAGTCGGTGCACGGCTTGGCCAGGTTCTTCAGCTCGGCGACGATGGCGATGGTGGCCTTGTCGATGCCACGCTTGAGGTCCATCGGGTTCATGCCAGCGGCAACGGCCTTCAGGCCTTCGTTGACGATGGCCTGGGCCAGTACGGTGGCGGTGGTGGTGCCGTCACCAGCCTCGTCGTTGGCCTTGGACGCGACATCCTTGACCAGCTGCGCGCCCATGTTCTCGAAGCGATCCTTCAGCTCGATTTCCTTGGCGACGGAAACGCCGTCCTTGGTGATGGTCGGAGCGCCGAAGCTCTTTTCCAGCACCACGTTGCGGCCTTTCGGGCCGAGGGTCGCTTTCACCGCGTCGGCCAGGACGTTCACGCCCACCAGCATCTTCTTGCGTGCGGAGTCGCCGAATTTGACTTCTTTAGCAGCCATGTTGATTGATCCTCAATTCGTGAATTATGTACGGAGATTCGCGGTAATCAGGCTTCGATGACGGCGAGGATTTCGTTCTCGCTCATCACCAGCAGGTCTTCGCCATCGACCTTGACGGTGTTGCTGCCCGAGTACGGGCCGAACACCACCTTGTCGCCGACCTTGACGGCCAGCGCGCGCACTTCGCCGCTGTCCAGGACGCGGCCAGCGCCGACGGCAACGACTTCGCCACGGTTCGGCTTCTCGGCAGCGGAGCCCGGCAGGACGATGCCGCCGGCGGTCTTGGTTTCTTCTTCGCTGCGACGAATCACGACGCGGTCATGCAGAGGACGAAGCTTCATTGTCGATCTCTCCTACTAGAGTGGTTCCATGCCGATCCACGTGATCGGCGGGTTAGCAAATCCGGCGGTGCCGGTTGCGGCCCGCTACGCGAGCCGCAGAAGACGGACTGTCGAACAACGACAGCGACCTTGCGGTGTCCGCTACATGCGGGCGTTCAAGAGCATTTCAAGGGGCGCCGATGAAATTTTCATGGCTGGAAACGAAACCGGCATGCCTGCTGGCATGCCGGTCGGTCGTGCGGTGACGTTACCGATCACGGTCGCGCCGCTCCCATTCGCCTTCGATCACGTTCGGTCGCTGCGGGCCGGAACGCGCCTGCAGGTCGTCGGCGAAGGCGCGCTGACGGCGCACCTGCGCCTCGATCCGCCGATTGAGCGCACGCAGCAGCAGGTTGCGGGTCGGCGGGAAGAGCACGAGCAGCGCCAGCCCGTCGCTGATGAAGCCCGGCAGGAACAGCAGCCCGCCCGCCGATGGCCATCATCAGGCCCTGCAGCATCTCGCGCTCCGGCAGCTCGCCACGGGCCAGGCGCTCGCGGGCGCGCCAGGCGGTGGCGAAGCCGGCCAGGCGCAGCAGGAGGATGCCGGCGATGCCGCCGAGCACCAGCAGCAGGATGGTCGCCAGCGCGCCGATCGAGCCGCCGACCTTGATCAGCACGTACAGCTCGGCCAGCGGAAACAACAGAAACAGCACAAAGAAGATTCGCATCGATGATCCTTGACGGAAGATTGGCTTCCAGTCACCTGTAGATGACGGCGGTGCGAGTCGAATTCAACCCGTACGAACCGGAGTCTGTAAGCGGATTATGCAGGGCGCGGCTGACGCCAGGCTGAATGCGCCCGGCTCAGCGACGCGCCATCGCCACCAACGCCTGGCGCACCGCCAGTGGCGTCTGGCAGGTGTCGGCGAACGGCAGCCAGTGCAGCGCCTGGCCGATGCGCAGATGGAAGCCCTCGCTGTCGATGCCGGCCAGCTGCGCCGGCGGATCGGCCGGCAACCCGGCCTGTTCGACGTAGTGGGCGATCGCCGCGGCATGGTCGTTGTTCATGTGCTCGACCATGTCCCGCTCCACCTCGCCACCATCGGCAGCGAAGGGGTTGGCCAGCGCCACCCGGTCCAGCCAGTGAATCGCACCGAAGCCGCCGATATAGCGCCAGCGCACCGGCTCCAGGGTCCAGAAATCGAAGTCGTGCACCCGATGATAGTCCCGTGATTCGGGAAAATAACGGTAGTAGCGCCGAGCGGCCGCCTCGATCTCGGCCGGCTCGCTCAACTGGCGCGCCTCGGCCAGCAGGGTGAGCCGGCCGGCGGCCTGGATATCGTCGGCACCGCGCTCGCCGACCAGCAGCGAGCAACGGCCGTCGGCCTTGAGGTTGCGGGTGTGCTGGGCGATGCGGCTGATCAGGATCAACGGCCATCCGCGGGCATCCAGGCAATAGGGGGCCACCGAACCGAACGGAAAGCCGGGCATGGCCTGGGAATGGGTGCAGAGCACGCCACGGTATTCCTTGAGCAGGAGTTGTCGGGCATGCTTGACGGCTTCAGCGCTCACCTGGGGCTCCTCGAGAGGCTTCTTCGATTCGACGGAGCGCCCAGCATAACGGTTTCCCCCGCGGGCGTCGTTTACCGCAATAGAACGATAAGAAGGAGATGGGCATGCAGATCCAAGACAAGGTCATCATCGTCACCGGCGGCGGCCAGGGGCTCGGCCGCGCCATGGGCGAGTACCTCGCCGGCAAGGGCGCACGCCTGGCGCTGGTGGACCTGAACCAGGAGCGCCTGGACGAAGCCGTGGCGGCCTGCAAGGCGGCCGGTGGCGACGCCCGCGCCTACCTGTGCAACGTCGCCGACGAGGCGCAGGTGATCGACATGGTCACACGCGTAGTCGAGGATTTCGGCGGCCTGCACGGGCTGGTGAACAATGCCGGCATCCTGCGCGACGGCCTGCTGCTGAAGGTCAAGGACGGCGAGATCAGCAAGATGAGCCTGGCCCAGTGGCAGGCGGTGATCGACGTCAACCTCACCGGCGTGTTCCTCTGTACCCGTGAAGTCGCAGCGAAGATGGTCGAGCTGCAGAGCCAGGGGGTGATCGTCAACATTTCTTCGATCTCGCGTGCCGGCAACATGGGCCAGACCAACTACTCCGCCGCCAAGGCCGGAGTGGCCTCGGCCACGGTGGTCTGGGCCAAGGAACTGGCGCGCTACGGCATCCGCGTGGCGGGAATCGCACCCGGCTTCATCGAGACCGAAATGGTCGCCAGCATGAAGCCCGAAGCGCTGGAGAAGATGACCGCCGGCATTCCGCTCAGGCGCATGGGCAAGCCGGCCGAGATCGCTCACTCGGTGGCCTATATCTTCGAGAACGACTACTACACCGGGCGCATCCTGGAGCTGGACGGCGGCCTGCGGCTGTAAAGCTCGATATGAGGTAGGTTGGGTTGAGCCAGCGAAGCCCAACGGGGATCGGCAGGAACGTGTTGGGCTTCATCGCTTCGCTCCTCAACCAACCTACGGCACTGCGGCGACAAGCTCCAAGCCATAAGAGGAGCCCGATCCGCCTCCTCTTGCAGCTTGAAGCTTGCGGCTTGCAGCTGCTTTTTTTACCAGCCCACCCCGAAGCCGATGCTGTAGCGGGTTTCGTCGAGGTCGCTTTCGGCGCCACTGATGATGTCCTTTTCGGCCTTCATGTTCAGCGAGGCCCAGTCGGTCACCTTGTAGCGCAGCCCGACTTCGGCATCCAGTGCATAGTCCGCCACGTTCTCCAGCGGCTTGCCGAGTTCGCCGGTGCTGAACAGTTCGAACGTCTTGCCCACCAGATAGCGGTTGTAGTCCCACTTCAGCGCGGCCAGATAGAAATCTTCCTTGTCACCATCGGCGAACTCGTAGTCGCTGCGGTTGATCAGCGAGGCCAGCGAGAACGCACCCAGATCGTTGTCCCAGAACTGGTAACCCGGACCGGTACCGATGGTCCGCTGCCGGCGCACGTCCTCGATCTGGTCGCGCTTGTAGTTCAGACGCCCCTGCCAGAACCAGTGCTCGTCGAGAAAGCGGTCGAGCGCATACTCCACGTCCCAGTTGTCGGTGACCGTCACGCCATCGCGGTATTCGCGGTTGTAGTTGCCGCTGCCGTTGTGCCGCCAGCGCCCGTGGCGGGCCTTGGTGTCGAAGGAAATGTCGTAGTCGTCGGTATCGGTCTCGGCGCGCTTGTAATCCATCGCCACATCGATGTTGCCTTTCCAGGTGAAGTCCTGGATCAGCGGCTTGGGATGGATGATCTGCGAAATGCTCGCCAGCTCCACGGTGCGCGGTTCGGCACCATTGGCGAGGACGACCTTGCCCTCCTCGGCGGGGTGCAGCGACTGGGCCAGCTCGCCGGTGACATCGTCCTGCTTGATCAGCAGTTTCTGGTCGCTTTCCAAGGTCGCGATCTTGTCCCATTTCAGCGGAATCGAACCGCCGTAGTCGGTTTCGATGAGCAGCTTGCCACCATCGAGCACGCTGATCTTGCCGGTCAGGCGATCGCCGTTCTTTAGCCAGACGGTATCGGCGAGCAACGGCAGGGAGAATGCGGAAAGCGCCACGCAAAGCAGGGTTCTGGAAAACATAAATGAGCCGAAAAACTGATCGAGAGCGGTTGAAAGGCTGGCATTATCCCTATGCTTGTAGTCACAGCAAGCACTGACCGCTGAATGGGAAGCGAGTTCATCAACCACTCCGTTCGCCCCGCACAGGAAGCCTCGCGCATGATCGAACAAGCCCCTCTGCTGCCCCCCGGCGCCGATGCCGAAGCGCGTCGCGCGGCCGTCTACCTGGTGATGGCGCAGATCCCGCCAGGCAAGGTGGTGAGCTATGGCGAACTGGCCGCCATGGCCGGGCTCGGGCGGGCCGCGCGCTGGGTTGGCCGGCTGATGTCGCAGCTTCCGGACGACACCAGCCTGCCCTGCACCGGGTGATCGCCGCCGGCGGACGCCTGAGCCTGCCGGCCGGCAGCCCCGCCGGGCACGAGCAGCGCATGCGCCTGCGCGCCGAAGGCCTGACCATCGCCAACGACCGGGTGGACATGCGTCGGCACGGCTGGCATTCGACGGAGCACAGCGGTTAGAGTGCGCCTTTCGTACCCCTCTGTGCAGAACCTCGATGTATGACCCGTGAAACCTGGCGCGATGCGCTAGCCGCCTACGCCAGCCCCGCCACACTGGCCCTGCTGTTGCTGGGCTTCGCCGCCGGTCTCCCCGCTGTTCTGGTGTTCTCCACGCTCTCGGTGTGGTTGCGCGAGGCCGGCGTCTCGCGGGAAACCATTGGCTTCGCCAGCTGGATCAGCCTGGCCTATGCCTTCAAGTGGGTCTGGTCGCCGATGCTCGACCAGTGGCGCCTGCCCTGGATCGGCGCGCTCGGACGCCGACGTTCCTGGCTGGTGCTGTCGCAGGCGCTGATCGCCCTGGGCCTGATCGGCATGGCCCTGTGCAATCCACAGCACAACCTGACCATGCTCATCGCGCTGGCGGTGATGGTGGCGTTTTCCTCCGCCACCCAGGACATCGCCATCGACGCCTATCGCCTGGAGATCGCCGAAGACAAACTGCAGGCGACCCTGGCGGCGAGCTACATGACCGGCTATCGCATCGCCATGCTGCTGGCCAGCGCCGGCGCCTGTTTCTCGCCGAGTGGCTGGGTTCGAGCAACCTCGACTACAACCAGGCCGCCTGGAGCGTCACCTACCTGGCATTCGCCCTGCTGATCCTGCCCGGCCTGGTCACCAGCCTGGCGATCCGCGAACCGGATGCCGCCGCGCCGCTGCCCAACGAACCCTCGTGCTACAGCTTCAACCACCAGCTCGCCGCCGTCGGCCTGCTGCTGGTGCTGCTCGTCTCGGTACCGGCGATGATCAACGCGCTGATCGCTCAGGCCTGGCCGCGCGCGACGCTGTATGCGCTGTTCATTCTCGGCAGCGTTTCGCCGGTGGGCCGTGCGCTGCTGGTGCCGGTGCGCCATATCCTCGGCCAGGCCGGGCAGAAGCAGCGGCCGCCGCGTTTCGACTTCGCCCACCAGGCGGTGTCGGTGATCGTGCTGATCATCCTGATGGTTTCGACCACCGGCATGTTCCAGTCCTACTGGGGCGGCTACTGGCCGCGCGGCACCATGTACCTGCTGATCTGCTGGGGCTGCCTGTCGGCGCCGGGGCGCATCCTGATGGGCCCGGTGCTGACGCCGATCACCGACTTCATCGTTCGCTATCGCTGGCAGGCACTGCTGCTGCTCGGCTGATCGCCACCTACCGGATGTCGGACACGGTGATGGGGGTGATGGCCAACGTGTTCTACATCGACCAGGGTTTTTCCAAGGACGAGATCGCCAGCGTCAGCAAGCTGTTCGGCTTGATCATGACGTTGCTCGGCGCCGCCTTCGGCGGCCTGCTGATCGTGCGCTTCAACATCCTGCCGATCCTTTTCCTCGGTGGTGCCGCCTCGGCGGCCACCAACCTGATGTTCATGCTGCTGGTGGAAATGGGCGCGAACCTGAAGATGCTCATCGTCACCATTTCCTGCGACAACTTCAGCGGTGGGCTGGCCTCGACCGCCTTCGTCGCCTACCTGTCCAGCCTGACCAACCTGAAGTTCTCGGCTACCCAGTATGCGTTGCTCAGCTCGCTGATGCTGCTGTTGCCGCGCCTGCTCGGCGGCTATTCCGGGGTGATGGTGGAGCATCTGGGCTACAGCAATTTCTTCCTGGTCACCGCCCTGCTCGGCGTGCCGACGCTGGTGCTGATCGCCTGGCAGTGGCGCAAGGGCGGTCGACAATCGGATGGCCCCGGCACCGAAGTCGCCTCCGAGCGGCCCTGAAACGACAAAGCCGGCTACACGCCGGCTTTGTCGTCGCAACGATGATCAGCTCTGTACCAGATGCACCACCCGTTGCGGGAACGGGATACCGACGCCCGCGGCGGTCAGCCGCTCCTTGGCCTGCTCGGTGAAGCTGAAGGTCACCGGCCAGAAATCCCCGGTCGCCACCCATACGCGCAACGACAGGTTCACCGCACTGTCGCCCAGCCCGGTGACGAACACCACCGGCTCGGGGTCGCGCAGCACGCGCGGGTCTTCGGCGATCTCCAGCAGGATCTTGCGCGCCAGCTTGATGTCGCTGCCGTAGTCGATGCCGACATTGATGTCGGCACGGCGGCGCGGCTCGCGGGAAAAATTGGTGATGTGCCCGTTGGACAACGCGCCGTTGGGCACGATCACGGTCTTGTTGTCGCCGGTCTTGAGGACCGTGTGGAAGATCTGGATCGAGGCGACCGTCCCGCTGACGCCCTGGGCCTCGATCCACTCGCCGATACGGAACGGACGGAACAGCAGAATCAGCACGCCACCGGCGAAGTTCGCCAGGCTGCCCTGCAGCGCCAGGCCGATGGCCAGGCCGGCGGCACCGATCACGGCGATGAACGAGGTGGTTTCCACACCGATCATCGAGGCCACGCTGACCAGCAGCAGCACCTTGAGAATGATGCTGGCCAGGCTGCCGATGAAACCGTGCAGCGTCGGGTCGACCTGGCGGCGCTGCAGCAGGCCGCCGACCTTGGTGGTCAGCAGATTGATCAGCCACCAGCCGAGCAGCAGGGTGATCAGTGCAAGAGTCACCTGCGCGCCGTACTGCAATACGATCGGCAACCAGGATTCGGAAAGTTCGACCAGCGAGTCGGTGCTGAAGTCCATGAGAAGAAGCTCCTTTTTTTGACAGCCGGGCCCCACAGTGCGAGCCCCGGCGATAGAGGGGATGAAACGCACGCCCTAAGGCGCAGTGAATCAGTCGCGGAAGTTGTTGAACTGCAAGGGCATGCCGAATTCATGGCCGCGCAGCAGGGCGATGGCCTCCTGCAGGTCGTCACGCTTCTTGCCGGTGACCCGTACCTGCTCGCCCTGGATGGCCGCCTGCACCTTGAGTTTGGCGTCCTTGATGTGGGCGACGATCTTCTTCGCCAGCTCCTTGTCGATCCCCTCGCGCAGCACCACTTCCTGCTTCATGGTCTTGCCGGAGGCGTAGGCGTCCTTGATCTCCAGGCACTGGATATCGATCTTTCGCTTGACCAGGCTCAATTTGAGAATTTCCAGCATCTGCTCCAATTGGAACTCGGCTTCAGCCGTCACATTCACGGTGAGATCCTTCTGCTCGAAGCTACCTTTGCCGCGCAGGTCGTAACGGCGATCGAGTTCCTTGATCGCATTGTCGATCGCGTTAGTGACTTCGTGCTTGTCCAGTTCGGACACCACGTCGAACGAGGGCATGGGTTTCCTCCATATGAAAGAAAGCGCGACTGGCGACAAGGGCTGAGCGCGCATGGCTTGACGGTTAAGAATGCGCGTTCATTATAACGATTCGACGTGCCAGTGCCCGCCCGACGGCAATGCGTGACAGGACGTCCACCCTTCAATTGATTGAGCTTGCCAATGCCCAACCCTCACCTGAGCATCCTGGTGGTCGATGACGCCAAGTTTTCCAGCGTCATGATCGGCCGCGCGCTGAGCAAAGCGGGCTATCAGGATATTCGCTTCGCCAGCAGCGCCGCAGACGCCCTGGCCCAGCACGCACAACGCCCCGCGCACGTACTGCTGGCGGACTGGCTGATGCCGGAAATGGACGGCCTGCAACTCACCGAACAGATACGCCGCCGTGATGCCCTGGGCGCCCATTACAGCTACATCATCCTGCTCACCGGGCGTGACAGCGAGACGGCCCTCGGCCAGGCGTTCGACCATGGCGTCGACGACTTCATCAGCAAGTCGGCGATGAACGAACAACTGCTCCCGCGCATTCTCGCCGCCAACCGCCTGTGCGCCTCGCTGCAGCGGCTGAAGCAGGAAAACCACCAACTGGCGGCCAGCGTCGCCAATCTCGAACAGAACAGCCTGCAGGACCCGCTCACCGGGCTGGGCAACATCCGCTACCTGCGCCAGCAACTGAGCGCCAGCCTGCGCCAGGTGCAGAGCCGGGGCACGGCACTGTGCTACCTGCAGGTCGGCCTGCCCGAAGCCCCCGCCCTGCGCGAGCGCTATGGCGACGACGTCTACGACGAACTGCTCTGTGCCGTCGCCAAGCGCCTGCAGCAGCTGGTCCGGCCACTGGATGTGGTGAGCCGGGTCGATGAAAACCACTTCGGCCTGCTGGCGCTGGTCGACGACCTCAAGGGCTGCTCGCCGAGCAGCTTCAAACGCCTCCACGAAGGCCTGAACCTCAAGGCATTCAAGACCAGCCAGGGGTTCATCTCGCTCAAGGCGGGCATCGGCCTGGTCAGCCTGGACGCCGACGCCCTGCCAACCGACCCGCAGGCGATCGTCGAACGCGCCACGGCCCTGCTGCCCAGCGCCTACAGCACCGGCCGCATCGCGCCGCTACGGCTGAAGCAGCCGGCCTGAACCGATGAGCTGGCACATCCTCGGCGCGGGCAGTCTCGGCAGCCTCTGGGCGGCGCGCCTGGCCCGCGCCGGCCTGCCGGTACGGCTGATCCTGCGCAACCCGCAGCGCCTGGCCCAGTACCGCAAGGCCGGCGGGCTCAGCCTGATCGAGGACGGCCAGCTCGGCCGCTACGCCATCCCGGCGGAACTGCCCGACGCACCGGGAGCCATCCAGCGCCTGCTGGTCGCCTGCAAGGCCTACGACGCCGAAGCCGCCATCGCCCAGGTGGCGGCACGATTCGCCCCGCGCTGCGAAATCCTCCTGCTGCAGAACGGTCTCGGCAGCCAGCAGGCCATCGCCGCCCGCTGGCCCCAGGCACGCTGCATCTTCGTCTCCAGCACCGAGGGCGCCTATCGCGAAGACGATTTCCGCGTGGTATTCGCCGGCCGCGGGCAGAACTGGCTGGGCGACCCGAGCGAGTCGACGCCGCCGAGCTGGCTGGCCGAGCTGGACCAGGCGGGAATCGCGCAAAGCTGGAGCGACGACATCCTCGCCCGGCTCTGGCGCAAACTGGCACTGAACTGCGCCATCAATCCGCTGACCGTATTGCACGACTGCCGCAACGGAGAGTTGCGCCAGCATCGCCCGCAGGTCACCGCACTCTGCGCGGAGCTCGCCGAACTGCTTGCCGCCAGCGGCCAGGCGGCGGCAGCGCAGGAGCTGGAAAGCGAGACATGGCGCGTCATCGAGGCGACAGGCGCCAACTATTCTTCCATGCATCAGGACGTCAGCCTCGGTCGACGCACGGAGATCCGCTACCTGCTCGGCCATGCCTGCGCGACCGCCGACGCGCTGGGCTTGCGGCTGCCGCGGTTGCGCGCGCTGCATGCACGGCTGCGCGCGCACCTGCGCCGGCACGGATTGCCCGAGGACTGAGGCACGGCTACCCTGCAGGAATCGTCCTGCCGTTCCATGCCCACCATGACTCTGCGCCAGCGCCTCGAAAACCTTCCGGTCGGCCGCAAACTGCTGCTCGCCCTGCTCGTCCTGCTCGCCGCCGTGCTGCTGGTGTCCAACCTGGCGTTCATCAGCGCGGCCTACTGGATTTCCCGGCAGAGCGTGGCACCCCAGGCCATGCACACCCTCGGCGAACTGTTCGCCACCGAGGAGCTCAGTGCGCGGGCGCTGGCCTCGCCGGAGTCGGCCAGCGCCCTGCTCGAGCGCCTGGACAACTACACGCCCCTGCGGGCGGCGGTGATCTATGACCGCGACGGCAACAGCCTGGCGCAGTTGCAGCAGGGCGACCGGCTACGCCTGCCCGGCCAGCTGAGCGAGGTGGTGCAGTGGCGCGCCGGTGAAATCCGCGCCAACCTGCTGGTCGAACTGCCCCAGCCGGACGGCCGCTCCGGGCACCTGCTGATGGTCGCCAGCAGCGAACTGCCCGGGGCCTTCTACACCGGCACGCTGACGGCGAGCCTGGCGATCCTGCTCGCCAGCCTGCTGCTCTGGGTACTGGTGGCGCGGCAGATCCGCCAACTGATCACGCGCCCGATCCGCGATCTGGAAGCCCTGTCGCGCCAGGTGACCCGTGAGGAGAACTACTCGCTGCGCGCCACACCGAAGAACCAGGACGAGATCGGCCGGCTGGCCGATGCCTTCAATACCATGCTGTCGCGCATGGAGGCGCGCGAGCAGCAGCTCAAGCGCGCCCGCGACGATGCCCAGGAGGCCTTCGATCACGCGCAGGGGCTGGCTGAGGAAACCCGCCACTCCAACCGCAAGCTGGAGCTGGAGGTGCAGGTACGCAGCAAGATCGAGCAGAAGCTCACCGGCTTTCAGAAATACCTCAACAACATCATCGACTCGATGCCCTCGGCACTGATCGCCCTCGACGAGCAGCTCTACGTCACCCAGTGGAACCAGGAAGCCACCGCCCTCTCCGGTACGCCGCTGGACGATGCGCTGAACCAACCGGTCTTCGTCGCCTTCGAGCCGCTCAAGCCGTTCCTCGCGCAGATCCGCCGCACCTCCGAGCACCATGAGGTGGAGAAGATCGAGCGCGTGACCTGGCACCGCCACGACGAGCCACGCCACTACGCCCTGACTTTCTATCCACTGACGGGCGCCGGCGGCCGCGGGGTGGTGATCCGCATCGACGACATCACCCAGCGCATCAACATGGAAGAAATAATGGTGCAGTCGGAAAAGATGCTCTCGGTCGGCAGCCTCGCTGCCGGCATGGCCCACGAGATCAACAACCCGCTCGGCGCCATCCTGCACAACGCGCAGAACATTCGCCGGCGCCTGTCGCCGGAACTGGAACGCAACCGCGAGGCCGCCGAGGAGACCGGGGTGCGCCTGGAGGCGGTCAACCAGTACCTGCATCGGCGCGAGGTGCCACAGCTGCTCGACGGCATCCAACAGGCCGGCTCGCGCGCGGCGAAGATCGTCAGCCACATGCTCAGCTTCAGCCGCATGAGCAATCGCCAGTTGGCCGACTGCCACCTGCCGCTGCTGATCGACCAGGCGCTGGAGATCGCCGGCAACGATTTCGCGCTGCTGGACAGCTTCGACTTCAGGGCCATCCACATCGTCCGCGAGTTCGATCCGCGCGTGGATCGGGTGCCCTGCATCGGCAACGAGCTCGAGCAGGTGCTGCTCAACCTGCTGAAGAACGCCGCCCAGGCCATCCACCACAACCAGGGCAAGGAACCCGGCCAGATCATCCTGCGCACCCGGCTGAACCCGCCGTGGGCGGAAATCCAGGTCGAGGACAACGGCGGCGGCATCCCGGAGCCCGTGCGCAAGCGCATTTTCGAGCCGTTCTTCACCACCAAGGAGGTCGGCCAGGGAACCGGACTGGGGCTTTCCGTTTCGTATTTCATCATCACCAACAATCACCAGGGCCAGATGGAAGTGCAGTGCCAGCCCGGCCACGGCTCCACCTTCACCCTGCGCCTGCCGCTGAACTCGCCCGCCGAGCCGGTCGAGGCCTGAACAAGGAAACCACCCATGGGCAACCGACTGTCGAAGATCTACACACGCACCGGCGATCGCGGCGAGACCGGCCTGGCCGACGGCCGCCGGGTCGCCAAGGACCATCCGCGCGTGGAGGCCATGGGCGAGGTCGATACGCTCAACAGCCAGCTCGGCCTGCTGCTCGCCGAACTGGCCGCCGAACAGGCGCAATGCCCGGGGCTGGGCGAACTGCTCGAAGTCCTCGGGCCGTGCCAGCACCGCCTGTTCGATCTCGGCGGCGAGTTGGCGATGCCCGCCTACCAGGCGCTGGACGAGGCGGAAATCAGCCGACTGGAGCAGGCCATCGATCGCTGGAACCAGGAGCTGGGGCCCCTGAAGGACTTCATCCTGCCCGGCGGCTCCCGGCTGATCGCCCTCGCCCACCTGTGCCGCAGCCTGACGCGCACCGCCGAACGGCGCTGCCAGCAGTTGAACGCCTGCGAGGCCGTGCGCCCGGTGTTGCTGGCCTACCTGAACCGGCTGTCCGACGCCTTGTTCGTCGCCGCCCGGCTGGTCGCGCGACGCCAAGGTTGCGCGGAAATCCTCTGGCAACCGGCGGCCACGGCCGATGCGGATGCCTGAACAGCCGCAAAGCAGGCAGGCACGCCGGCGCGATGGCGTGCATGCCGCCTGGGAAGGCTTCATCGTCCTGCTGGTCTGCCTGAACCTGGGGCTGATCCTGTTCGACAGCCTGTTCGTCCTGCAGCCCATCAACGACTTGCTGCTCCGCTGGCTGCCGCGCCTGCACGAGCGCTACGACCGCTACATCCACGTCCATTTCCAGTACATCGACCTGGGCTTCGTGGCGGTCTTCGTCCTCGACGTGCTGCTGGGCTGGACCGTCGCCCTGTTCGAGCGGCGCTACGCCCGCTGGTACTACTACCCCTTCGCCCACTGGTACGACGTGCTCGGCTGCATCCCGCTGGCGGGCTTGCGCTGGTTGCGGGCCTTGCGCATCGGCGCGCTGCTGGTCCGCCTGCAGCGCCTGGGCCTGATCGACATGCGCGGCTGGGCGGTCTACGGCTTGTTCAGCCGCTACTACTACCTGCTGATCGAGGAACTCGCCGACCGCGTGATGGTGCGCCTGTTCGGCCGCCTGCAGCAGGAGATCGGCGCCAGCGACGACCTTTCCCGACGCCTGCTGCAGGATGTGGTGCGACCGCGCAAGCAGCGCCTGCTGAACGATCTGTCGCGCCGCCTGCAAGGCATGCTGGAAACCGGCTACCGCGACAATCGCGGCGCCCTCGAAGGCTACGTCAGCCAGCTGATCCACCAGGCGCTCGCCGACAATCCGGAAATGCATGCCCTGCGGCGCCTGCCCCTGGGCAACCGCCTGGCCACGACCCTCGACGAGGCGCTCAGCGATATCGCCGCGCGCCTGCTGCAGGGCGCCGTCGACGGCTTGCGCGGCGCGCAGTTCCAGGCGCTGGCGAGCAACCTCGCCGACGAATTCTTCGAGGCCTGGGTCTACCAGGACGAGAATACCGACCTGGCGCTGGAGGAACTGCTGGTGGACGTCATCGAAGTTCTCAAGCAGCAGGTGCTCGATCGCCGCTGGAGCCGCTTCGTCGGCCCTACGCCACCGCCGACGCCGCCGACGTGAGCACGGGTATTTGGCATTGCGCTGGTCGGATCTACGAGCCGATGAGCGGCTCGCAACCGGCGGCGGTCTTATTGCCCAGGCGGGCGCCAATGATCATCTCGGTGGCCCAATTGACCAGGATCGAGGTATAGGCCTCCTGGCAGCGCTCACTGCTCAGGGCGTGGTCGGCACCGTCGATGATGCGGTGGGTCAGCGAATGGGTGCGCTGGAACGCGGCCCGGTAGCTCATGATGGTTTCATGGGGCACGAAACTGTCGTGCTCGGACTCGACGATCAGCACATCGCCATGGAACGCGGCGCAGGCGGCCAGGACCCGATTTTCCTCCGGCCTGACCCGGCTGCTGCGCAACCGGTTGAGCGCTTCGCGGTCCAGTTGGCGCTTGGGCAGGCTCCAGTCCTCGTCGAGATACAGGGCCGGTACCCTTAGCCCGAGCCACTTGACCGGCCGTAGCGAACTCAGGATCGCCGCCAGGTAGCCGCCATAGCTGGTGCCAACGACGGCGATGGCCGCCGGATCGATGTGCGGGTGCTCGGCCAACAGATCGTAGGCGGCCAGCAGATCGTTGAGATTCTGCTCACGGGTCACCGTCTCTTGCTGCGCACGGGTCAGCGCATGGCCGCGCAGGTCGAACGACAGGCAGATGCAGCCGAGCCCGGCGATTCCACGCGCGCGGCTCAGGTCACGCTGCTGGCTACCGCCCCAGCCGTGAACGAAGAGCACGCCTGGCATCTTCGGCGGCGGCGAGAGGAAGGTGCCGGCAATGTGTTCATCATCGACCAGGATGTCTACCGTCTCACTATGGGTTGCCATATTCCTCCACCATTACGTATTTGGTGATGAATCCAACCTCCGCGTCTTCATCGCGGTACAGCACGCAGGCGCCCTCGGGCGGGACCTGCCGTGGCCCATAGAGCTCTCGCGAAGAGGCGCGCACCGCCCGTCCCGGCACGCCCTTGGCGAAGGCTTCCAGCGCGGCAATCTCGGCGCTGCTGGCACCGCCGATGCGCCAGGACTGTTCGAGCACGCCGGAGCGGGGCTGGCCCCGGCCGTCGATGCCCTGGGCGATGTCGTAGTTGCGGCGCGACGCGAAGAACTGTCGATAACAGGTCGAAGCGGCCTGGTCATACACCTGCGCCTGGCTGACCGCCAGGCGCGTGGTCTCCGGCAGGTCCATCGCCAACAGCGCATCGAAATCGCCTTCGACCACCACCAGGTCCGAGCCGCCGTAGACCTCGTTGCCGGCGTTGTCGCGGGTCAGGCACTGCGTGCCGTGATAGCTGACCTGCCGCCCGCCGACCCGGATCTGGCCGACGCTGAAGGTCGTCACCCGCTCCAGATGTGCTTCCATGACCAGGCCGTACTGGGCCAGCTCCTGCTCGTCGAGGGCGAGCAATGCCAGGTCGAGCGCGTCGATATCGTCGATGCGCTGCTGGCCGCGCCCGCCGGTCGCGCGCACCGGCTTGATGCGCAGCGGCCCTTCATTGAGCAGGCGCCGACCCGCATCGCGCGCATCCTCCAGGCTGAAAGCGCTGTATCCGGCCAGCACGCTGCCCTTGACCTGCGCGCCGAAGTCACGTGACCAGCCCACCGGCGCCACGGCATCCGGGCGCACCAGCGGATGGGTGATCGCCTTGGTTTCGACGAACGCTTGCGGCACCACGCCGCCGAACAGATCGCCCTCTCCCAGCAGCCCCAGCGCATGCGCTTCCCGCACGCCCACGACGGTACCCGACGGCACGAGATACGGATGAATCTCATAACGACGTGCAGGATCGTATTCGCCGCCATAGTGCAGGCCCAACAATGCCGCCAGGCGCTCGGCCAGCGCCACATGGACGATTCGTTCATGCTGGGCTCATCGGCCCGATTGGCATAGGTCATCACGGCCCGACGCGGGCACGTATCCGCATTCATCATTCGTGGACAGCTCCATGGACTGCTCGAACATGTGCGCCAGCCGCCTGAAGACGGCTGCGCGCTCGCTTCCACCTGAACGGCAGGGCGCTGGCCCTGGCGGATCCGGTGTTCAGAAATAGACCCTGGACGGGGCACAACGATCCGTCACGAAGGTCATCGCCTCTATGCGACAAAGCCCAAAAGCATCGCCGCGAGGGCGCGCCGCTCACAAAAGCGCCTGTGCGCACTGAACCCTGTGGGGCGCCCTCGCGGCGACTGCAGGCCGCAGGCCGGCCGAAGCGCCAGACACAAAAAAAAGGAGCGGACTCGCATCCGCTCCCTTTCCAGGGGGTGCCGCTTCAGCAGCTGGCCTCAGGCCGGCGCCGACGTCCGGATCAGGTGATCGAAGGCGCTCAGCGAGGCCTTGGCTCCTTCGCCCATGGCGATGACGATCTGCTTGTACGGCACCGTGGTCACGTCGCCCGCGGCGAATACGCCGGGGAGGCTGGTCTGGCCCTTGGCGTCGACGATGATTTCGCCGTACGGGCTCAGTTCCACGCTGCCCTTGAGCCAGTCGCTGTTGGGCAGCAGGCCGATCTGCACGAAGATGCCTTCCAGTGCCACGCTGTGCATTTCATCCGTGGCGCGGTCCTTGTAGAGCAGGCCGGTGACTTTCTGCCCGTCTCCCTGGACTTCGGTGGTCTGCGCCATTTTCAGGATGGTGACGTTGGGCAGGCTCTGCAGC
>NZ_AZSV01000084.1:0-18280 GCF_000582595.1 Pseudomonas sp. BAY1663 | reverse complement strand
CAGGCGCAGCAGCGCGGCGCGCAGGTGCGGCTGGTCCGGCGGGTACACGTCCGCCAGCGCCCGGCCGGCATCCTCGACCAGCAGGCTCGGCTCGATGCCGTAGAGTTCGCGGGCGCCTTCACTGACGTAGAGGAACGCGTAGCGTCCGTTGGCGAAACGCTTGAGCTGGAACACCATGCCCGGCAGCAGGCTGGCGATCTTCTGTGCGCGGTCGAGCAGGCGTTGGCGGCGGCGTGCCTCCTGTCGCTGCGCCAGCCGATGCTGCTTGCGCACGGCGCTGCGCCGCTGCAGCAGGATCGCCAGAAGCAGCAGCAGCGCTTCGGCGATCAGCCAGGCCAGGCTCCATTTCACCAGCAGCCGCTGCTCGGCCTGGCGGTGTTCGCGCTGCATGGCGCTGATGTCGCGCCAGACCAGCGCCGCGGCCTTCGGTGCGGAGGAGCGGCCGTCCTGCAGCGGGATCTGGTTGAGCAGGAAGGTGCGCCCGTCGGCCTCCAGCAGGCGCAGCGCCATGCCGCTCTCCGGTTCGGGCAGCATGTCCATCTGCGCCCAGTGCAGGATCTGCGTGGCCGAGAGGCCGACCAGCAGCCAGTCGCTGTCGCGGCCCAGGCGCACGCCGCTCGGCGGGTCGACCCGCGCGGCGCGCAGTGCCTGCTGGTCGATGATCAGGGCGAGGCCGGCGGCCAACTGGTCGCCGAGGTCGTCCAGCTTCGGCAGCGCGTCGTAGCCGACCTCCAGCGCACCGATGAGCGGACTGCCGGGCTCGTCGGCGGCGTGCAGCGGGACGATGGTACGGCTGCTGGCACCGAGCTGGTCGACTTCCAGCCCGGATTGCACGACACCTTCCGCCAATGCCCGGTGCAGCAGCGGCCGCTGGGCCGCCGGCGCATCGCCGAAGGCGTCGGGGCGCTGCATGCGCAGGATGGCGACGCCCTTGGCGTCCCATAGCTGCAGGTGCAGGGCCTGGTGGCGTTGCATCGACTCCCAGGCGGGGGCCAGCGTGGCGCGCAGGCGCTGGCGCAAGGCGTCGATCCGCGCGCTGTCCTGCGGGGCACCAGTGCGCAGCAGGGTGTCGATGCGGCGCATTCGGCGCAGCACTTCGGCATTGCCGGCCAGGGCGGTGGCGACCATGTCGGCCTGGCGGAGCTGGCTGAGCTGGGCGCTCTGCAGCGCCAGGCTCTGCAGCTCGCCGTGGGTTTCGATTTCCAGCCGCCAGGCCGCGTCGCGGGCCTGGTAATCGTTGAGCGCCAGGCTGCCGAACAGCAGGGCGAGCAGCAGGCTGCCGATCGCGAATGTCCAGTGAGGTGTGCTCATCGGCGGGCGTTTCGGTGATGCGTGCGGCGCCTGGCGACGCCCGGTGGTACGCGGCGGGGAAGGCGCCCGAGGCAGAGGTACGACGAGTGCATGGCGCCGCGATTCCGGTTGAAAAAGTACAATGATAGCTCTATGCCAGCACTATCGATAGCGACCGCCGCCGAGGTCGCGAGGCCGTGGCGATTGCAGCCGAATCTGGCTAAAAAATCATCAGCCAGGCGACGGTCGGCAGGTCGTCCGGCTCGATTCGGCGCGCGGGAGTGCTAGGCTGCGCGCAGCAGGGTTTCCCTGGAACCGCTCGTTCACTATCGAGGCAGCACTATCCATGTGGCACACCGGTTTACTCGACCTCTCGGTCTGGCAGCTCATTGCGGCCGCGCTGCTGCTGACGCACATCACCATCGTCAGTGTCACCGTCTACCTGCACCGCTATTCGGCACACCGCGCGCTGGAGCTGCATCCCGCGCTCAAGCATTTCTTCCGTTTCTGGCTGTGGCTGACCACGGCGATGAACACCCGCGAATGGACCGCCATCCACCGCAAGCACCACGCCAAGTGCGAAACCCCCGACGATCCCCATAGCCCGGTGCACAAGGGCCTGGGTACGGTGCTGCGCAAGGGCGCCGAGCTGTACATGGCCGAGGCGAAGAACGAGGAAACGCTGCGCATCTACGGCAAGAACTGCCCGGATGACTGGCTCGAGCGCCACCTCTACTCCCGCTTGCCCAATGCCGGCATCGTGCTGATGCTGGCCATCGACCTGGCGCTGTTCGGTGCGCTGGGGCTGACGATCTGGGCAGTGCAGATGATCTGGATCCCGTTCTGGGCCGCCGGGGTGGTCAACGGCCTCGGCCACGCGGTCGGCTATCGCAACTTCGAGTGCCGCGACGCGGCGACCAACCTGCTGCCCTGGGGCATCCTCATCGGCGGCGAGGAGTTGCACAACAACCACCACACCTATCCCAACTCGGCCAAGCTCTCGGTGCGCAAATGGGAGTTCGACATGGGCTGGGCCTGGATCCGCCTGTTCAGTCTGCTCGGGCTGGCCAGGGTCAACCGCACCGCGCCGATCGCCCACCGCATCGAGGGCAAGCGCCAGCTGGACATGGACAGCGCCATGGCGATCCTCAACAACCGCTTCCAGATCATGGCGCAGTACCGCCGGCTGGTGATCGTGCCGCTGGTGCGCCAGGAGCTCGGCCGCGCCGACGCCTCGCTGCGCCATCAGCTGCGCCGCGCCAAGCGCCTGCTGGCGCGCGAGCCGAGCCTGCTGCAAGAGGAGCAGCAGGCGCATATCGAGGTCATGCTGGCGCAGAGCCAGGCGCTCAAGGTGATCTACGAGAAGCGTCTGGCCTTGCAGCAGATCTGGACGCGCACCAGCGCCAACGGCCACGACATGCTGGCGGCGATCAAGCAGTGGGTGCACGACGCCGAGGCCAGCGGCATCCAGTCGCTGCGCGAGTTCGCCGAGCACCTGCGCACCTACTCGCTGCGGCCGTCCGTCGTGCCCGCCTGACCTTCGATCGGCGCGATCGCCCGCCGTTGCGTCAGCCGGAACTTTGTCGCTTGCCGGCTCTCTGAACAGCATTCCAATCAATGCAGTACCGCTGCCGGCGCGCAGCGGTCGTTCAGGAAGAAGACCATGCAGTTGGCGAGCAATCGAAGTGATGCGGGAGTGGGCATGCTGCCGGGCGGCGATGCGCAGACCTTGCTGGCGTTGATGCATGCGCGGGCGGAAGCCGCACGGCTGGGCGAGCGCGAGCAGCTGTTCAGCACGCTGCTGGGCAGCGTCAATGCCGTACTCTGGGCCTTCGACTGGCAGGCCCAGCGGATGATCTACGTCAGCCCGGCCTACGAGTGCATCTTCGGCCGTTCGCCGGCGCTGCTGCTGGCCGACTACGGCGAATGGCGCAACGCGATCTATCCCGACGACCTGGACTACGCGCAGAAGAGCCTGCTCGCCGTGCTCGACGAAGGCGCCGTGGAAACCCGCGAGTACCGCATCATCCGTGGCGACGGCCAGTTGCGCTGGTTGAGCGACAAGTGCTTCCTCGGCCGCCGTGCCGAGCATGGCCAGGGCCCGATCATCGTCGGCATCGCCGAGGACATCACCGAGAAGAAGCAGCTCGAGGGCGAACTGCAGCGCCTGGCCACCACCGACGTGCTGACCCAGAGCAGCAACCGCCGGCACTTCTTCGACTGCGCCCGCCGCGAATTCGATCATGCCCGGCAATTCGCTACGCCGCTGGCGTTCCTGCTGCTGGACATCGATGACTTCAAGCGCATCAACGACACCCATGGCCACCAGATGGGCGACCAGGTGCTGCAGAAGGTGGCCCGCTGCGGGGCTGCGGCGTTGCGCCAGAGCGACCTGTTCGGCCGCATCGGCGGCGAGGAGTTCGCCGCCGTGCTGCCGGGCTGCCAGCCGGACCTGGCCGAGCAGATCGCCGAACGGCTGCAGCGCGAGATCGAACGGGTGGTGTTCACCGCCGACAACGGCGAACGCTTCCGCGTCACCGCCAGCCTCGGCCTGACCTACCTCAAGGCCAACGATGCCGAGCTGAGCGCGGTGTTCGCCCGCGCCGACGCGGCGATGTACCAGGCCAAGCGCCTGGGCAAGAACCAGGTGATCGTGGCCTGATACGTGGGCGTGGATTGGCCGGCGCGCGTAGATCGTAGGTTGGGTTGAGCGCAGCGAAGCCCAACGCGCGGAGTGTCATGCAGGAATGGGGTGCGGCCTACCCGTGTTGGGCTTCGGCGCTGCGCACCTCAACCCAACCTACTTGGCCTGCTCATCGTAGCCACGGCCGAGGAACTCGATCAGGCAGAAGCCGTGGCCGAAGGGATCGGCCAGCAGCGCCAGCCTGCCCCATTCGTGGCTCTGCGCCGGTTGTTCGAGGCGTGCGCCATGGGCAATCGCCCTGGCCACGGCCGATTCGATGTCGTCGACGACGAAATCCAGGTGCAGCGGCGTCCAGTGTCGCGCGTAGCTGCGGCGCGGGGGCTTCGCCGTGGGTGAGGCCGGCGTGCCGGGCTCCTTGCGCAACAGGTAGATCGGCGCCGGGCCGCCGAGCAGCTCGACGGCGAAGCCGCCCAGGCGGCGCCCGACGCGCAGGTCGAACACCGCGCTGTAGAAGTCGACGGCCCGTTCCAGATCGTCCACATCGAGATTCACCAGGAAATCCATCCGTGCCTCCCGCTGCTGCGCACGCGCCTGCCTGCGGGATTGGACGCGGGCGGCCGCCCGGGGTTCTGTCCGGGCGGATGCGTCAGCGCGGAAGCGGCGCCGGCTGCTGCTGGGTGATGCAGTGGATGTTGCCGCCACCGAGCAGGATTTCGCGGCCCGGCACCATCACCACCCCATGCTCGGGAAAGACCTCGGCGAGGATACGCCGGGCTTCGCCATCCAGCGGGTCGCCGAAGGCCGGCGCGATGATGCCGCCGTTGACGATCAGGAAGTTCACGTAGCTGCCGGCCAGGCGGATCGACGGGTCGCGCGGCTGGCTGCCGTCCAGCGCCAGCACACCGGCGCATTCCGCGGCACTGGCATGCAGCGGGCCGGGGATCGGCATTTTGTGCACGGTGATGGCCCGGCCCCTGGCGTCGCGAGCCTGCTCGAGCACGGCCATGGCGGCCTGGCAGCGTTCGTAGTTGGGGTCGGCCGGGTCGTCGGTCCAGGCCAGCAGCACTTCGCCGGGGCGCACGAAGCAGCAGAAGTTGTCGACGTGGCCGTCGGTCTCGTCGTTGTACAGGCCGTACGGCAGCCAGATGATGCTGTCGACCGCCAGGTGCTCGCGCAGCACCTGCTCGATCTGTTCGCGCGCGAGATGCGGATTGCGGTTGCGGTTGAGCAGGCATTCCTCGGTGGTGATCAGGGTGCCTTCGCCGTCGACGTGGATCGAGCCGCCCTCGAGCACGAAACCCTCGGTGCGGTAGCGCTCGCAGCGCTCGATCTCGAGGATCTTCGCGGCCACTTCGTCGTCGCGCTGCCAGTCGGCGTAGAGCCCGCCGTCCTTGCCGCCCCAGGCGTTGAAGGTCCAGTCGACGCCGCGCAGGCCGCCGCGGCCGTCGATGACGAAGGTCGGCCCGGTATCGCGCACCCAGCGTCGTCGCTGCTCATTTCCACCACGCGGATGCGCGGATCGTCGAGCGCCGCGCGGGCGGCATGGTACTGCGCGGCGGTGGCGCAGACGGTCACCGGCTCGAAGCGGGCGATGGCCTTGGCCACCGCGGCGAACGCGGCCTGCGCCGGTGCGGCCTGTTCGCGCCAGTTGTCCGGGCGCTGCGGCCAGACCATCCAGGTCTGGCTGTGCGGCGCCCATTCGGCGGGCATGAAGTAGCCGTCGGTGCGGGGTGTGGTGCTCAGGGTGGTCATGGCGATGTCCGTGGGTAGGGTGGAAAACGGTTGCAGGTCTTTTCCACCACTGGTTTCCGAACGGTGGAAAACGCTGCACGGCTTTCCACCCTACGAATGAACTGTGGCTCAGGCGGAGGGCTGCGAGCCGTCCAGGGTCCTGATCGGGCCGTAGAGGTTCGGCCGACGGTCGCGGAACACGCCCCAGGCGCTGCGGATGTGTTCCAGTTGGTCGAGATCGAATTCGTGCACCAGCACGCCTTCGCTGGTCTGGTCCATTTCCTCGACCTTGGCGCCGAACTGGTCGGCGATAAACGACGAGCCGTAGAAGGTGATGTCGTAGCCGTCCTGCTCTTCCTTGCCGATGCGGTTGCTGGCGACCAGCGGCATCAGGTTGGCGCCAGCGTGGCCCTGTTGCACGCGCTGCCAGTGCTCGCGCGAGGTGATGGTCGGGTCATGCGGCTCGCTGCCGATGGCGGTGGGGTAGAACAGCAGTTCGGCGCCCATCAGCGCCATGCTGCGCGCGGTTTCGGGGAACCACTGGTCCCAGCAGATGGCTACGCCGATCTTCGCGTAGCGGGTGTTCCAGACCTTGAAACCGGTGTCGCCGGGGTTGAAGTAGTACTTCTCGTGGTAGCCCGGGCCATCGGGAATATGGCTCTTGCGGTAGACGCCGAGCAGCGCGCCGTCGGCATCGATGATGGCGATGGAGTTGAAGCGCGCGCGCCCGGCCTGCTCGAAGAAGCTGATCGGCAGCACCACCTGCAGCTCGGCGGCGACCTTGCAAAAATGCTGGATGGCCGGGTTGTCCTCGACGCTGGTGGCCAGCTGCAGGTACTCGGGATTGGGTTTCTGGCAGAAGTAGGGCGTCTCGAACAGTTCCTGGATCAGGATGATCTGCGCGCCCTTGGCGGCGGCTTCGCGCACCAGCTTCTCGGCGTTGGCGATGTTCGCCGGGCGATCCCAGGAGCAGGCCATCTGGGTGGCGGCGACGGTAACGGTACGGGACATGGCGGCCTCGCTGGATTGGGGGCTTTCGGAAATGGAGTGATTCTAGGCGATGTCGTTCGGAGGAGCAGCTGGAAGCCTGAAGCTGGAAGAAAAAGCTCACCCAGCCTTACCGTGTTGCAGATCGTAGGCTGGTCACGCTTCGCTGACCTGACGGGTGGCGTCATGGTGGATGTGAAAAACGACATCCACCCTACGCTCGCTTCCAGCTGCTCTTAGACCGTATGCAGGTACCAGTTGTATTCCAGGTCCGAGATCGAATGCTCGAATTCGGCCAGCTCGCTCTCCTTGCAGGCAACGAAGATGTCGATGTAGTCGGGGCTGATGTAGCGCGCCATGATCTCGCTGTCGTCCAGCTCGCGCAGGGCGTCGCGCAGGTTGGTCGGCAGGCTCGGCTCGACCTGCTCGTAGGAGTTGCCCTCGATCGGCTGGTCCGGCTCGAGCTTGTTGGTCAGGCCGTGATGCACGCCGGCGAGGATGCCCGCCAGCAGCAGGTAGGGGTTGGCATCGGCGCCGGCGACGCGGTGCTCGATGCGCACGGCATCGGGGCTGTCGGTGGGCACGCGCAGCGCCACGGTGCGGTTGTCCATGCCCCAGCACGGCGCATTGGGCACGTAGAACTGGGCGCCGAAGCGGCGGTAGGAATTGACGTTGGGGCAGAGGAAGGCCATCGAAGCCGCCATGGTCTGCTGCAGGCCGCCGATGGCATGGCGCAGCGGCTGGCTTTCCAGCGGGTTGTCGGTGGCGAAGATGTTGTTGCCCTGCTTGTCCAGCAGCGAGATGTGCACGTGCAGCCCGTTGCCGGCCTGGCCCGGATAGGGCTTGGCCATGAAGGTGGTGTCCATCTCGTGGTCGTAGGCGATGTTCTTGATCAGCCGCTTGAGCAGCACCGCGTAGTCGCAGGCCTTGATCGGGTCGGCGACGTGGTGGAGGTTGACCTCGAACTGTGCCGGGGCGCTTTCCTTGACGATGGCGTCGGCGGGGATGCCCTGTTCCTTGGCGCCCTCGAGGATGTCCTGCAGACAGTCGACGTACTCGTCGAGGTCGTCGATCAGGTAGACCTGGGTCGAGTGCGGGCGCTTGCCGGAGATCGGCGAGCGCGGCGGCTGCGGCCGGCCGTTGATGTTCTCCTGGTCGATCAGATAGAACTCCAGCTCGAAGGCGGCGCAGATGGTCAGGCCGAGTTCGTCGAACTTGCCCACCACCTGGCGCAGCACTTCGCGCGGGTCGGCGAAGAACGGCGCGCCGTCGCGCTCGTGCATGGTCATCAGCAACTGCGCGGTGGGGCGGCGCTGCCAGGGTTCCTTGCTCAGGGTATTGGGGATCGGGAAGCAGGTGCGGTCGGAGTCGCCGATGTCCATGCCCAGGCCGGTGCTTTCCACGGTGATGCCGTTGATGTCGAGGGCGAACAGCGAGGCGGGGAGGTTGATGCCCTTCTCATAGACCTTGTGCAGGCTGGCGCGCTCGATGCGCTTGCCGCGCACCACTCCATTCATGTCGGTGATCAGCAGGTCGACGTACTGAACCTCCGGGTGTTCCTTGAGAAACGCGTTCGCTTCGTTGAGCTGAACGGCACGCGGCGGGGGGCCATGATGAAGTACCTTAATTGTTAAAAATTTCAATCATCAGATGCTTGTCTGTGAGTCAATCGAAAAGCCTCTGCGCTGTCAATAGTCGCACCCGGATGCCCCGTGAGTGCCCACGTTGGGCCTATTTTGGGGCGCCCTGGGCTGGCGCGGCAGGTCGCGCGTGACGCGGGCATGGGCCGGAGAGGCGGGCTATTGTCTATAAAAATGAACAAGACTACTCTCCGGTATGCCCCATCCGACTAACGAGTATCCCATGCCTCGCATGCCCCTGATCGGCGTCAGCGCCTGTACCAAGCAGATCGGCTCCCACAGTTTCCATATCGCCGGCGACAAGTACCTGCGCGCCGCGGCGATCGCCGGCGTGCCACTGGTGATTCCGGCCCTGGACGAGCTGATCGAGCCGGCCGCCCTGTTGGAAAACTTCGACGGCCTGCTGTTCACCGGCTCGCCGTCGAACGTCGAGCCCCATCATTATGGCGGGCCGGCGAGCGCTGCGGGCACCCCGCACGACCCGTCGCGCGACCGCCTGACCCTGCCGCTGATCCGCGCCGCGGTCGAGGCCGGGATTCCGGTGTTCGGCATCTGCCGGGGCTTCCAGGAAATGAACGTGGCCTTCGGCGGCAGCCTGCACCAGAAGGTCCATGAGGCCGGTCCCTACCAGGACCACCGCGAGAATCCCGACGACCCGCTGGAGCTGCAGTACGGCCTCAGCCATGCCTTGCACGTGCAGCCGGGCGGCCTGCTGCAGCGTCTTGGCCTGCCGGCGCAGATCAGCGTCAACTCGGTGCACGGCCAGGGCGTCGAGCGCCTCGGCGACGGCCTGCGCATCGAGGCGCTGGCACCCGACGGGCTGATCGAGGCGTTCTCCGTCGAGCATGCGCGCAGCTTCGCTCTGGGCGTACAGTGGCATCCGGAATGGAAGGTGCACGAGCACCCCCATTACCTGGCGCTGTTCCAGGGCTTCGCCGAGGCCTGTCGGGAGCACGCCCGAACACGCTGACGGTCGACTCACCCCCATTCGAGGTCACCATGAGTATCCAGCTCGACCAGCTCACCGGCTGGCTGAAAGAACGCAAGATCACCGAAGTGGAATGCCTGATCAGCGATCTGACCGGCATTGCCCGCGGCAAGATTTCACCGACCAACAAGTTCCTCGACGAGCGCGGCATGCGCCTGCCGGAGAGCGTGCTGCTGCAGACCGTCACCGGCGACTACGTCGAGGACGACATCTACTACGAGCTGCTCGACCCGGCCGACATCGACATGTTCTGCCGCCCCGATCCCAACGCGGTGTTCCTCGTGCCCTGGGCCATCGAGCCCACCGCCCAGGTGATCCACGACACCTACGACAAGATGGGCAATCCCATCGAGCTGTCGCCGCGCAATATTCTCAAGCGCGTGCTGAAGATGTACGCCGACAAGGGCTGGCAGCCGATCGTCGCGCCGGAGATGGAGTTCTACCTGACCAAGCGCTGCGAGGACCCGGACCTGCCGTTCCAGCCGCCGGTCGGCCGCTCGGGCCGCCAGGAGACGGGCCGCCAGTCGTTCTCCATCGATGCGGCCAACGAGTTCGACCCGCTGTTCGAGGACATGTACGACTGGTGCGAGGCCCAGGGCCTGGACCTGGACACGCTGATCCACGAGGAAGGCACCGCGCAGATGGAAATCAACTTCCGTCATGGCGAGGCGCTGCACCTGGCCGACCAGATCCTGGTGTTCAAGCGCACCATGCGCGAGGCGGCGCTCAAGCACAACGTCGCCGCCACCTTCATGGCCAAGCCGATGACCGGCGAGCCGGGCAGCGCGATGCACCTGCACCAGAGCGTGATCGAGCTGGAAACCGGGCGCAACATCTTCTCCAGCCCCGACGGCTCGATGAGCCAGCTGTTCCTGCACCACGTCGGCGGCCTGCAGAAATACATCCCCGAGCTGCTGCCGATGTTCGCCCCCAACGTCAATTCGTTCCGCCGCTTCCTGCCCGACACCTCGGCGCCGGTGAACGTCGAGTGGGGCGAGGAGAACCGCACGGTGGGCCTGCGCGTGCCGGATTCCGACCCGCAGAACCGGCGGGTGGAGAACCGCCTGGCCGGCGCCGACGCCAACCCCTACCTGGCCATCGCCGCCAGCCTGCTGTGCGGCTACATCGGCATGGTCGAGCAGCTGCCGCCGAGCCAGCCGGTCAAGGGCCGTGGCTACGAGCGGCGCAACCTGCGCCTGCCGCTGACCCTGGAAGCGGCGTTGGAGCGGATGGAAACCTGCCGCGAGCTGGAGAAATACCTGAGCCCGAAATTCATCACCGGCTACGTCGCGGTCAAGCGCGCCGAGCAGGAGAACTACCACCGCGTCATCAGCTCCTGGGAGCGCGAGTTCCTGATGTTGTCGGTGTAAAGCAGTCGTAGGGTGGATGTCGCTTTTTACATCCACCGTGACTCCGTTCGGTGGCGCGCTATCCGGTGGATCGGTGAAGCGCGACCCGCCCTACGTGAGCCATCGTAGGGGGATGATGCTCTCTTCATCCGCCGATCACGCACACAAGACCAAGAGGTGACCGATGAGCGATTCGCAAACCCTGCACTGGCAAGCCCTGAGCCGCGACCATCACCTGCCGCCGTTCACCGACTACAAGGCGCTGAACGCCAAGGGCACGCGCATCATCACCCGGGCCTCCGGCGTGTACCTGTGGGATAGCGAGGGGCACAAGATCCTCGACGCCATGGCCGGGCTGTGGTGCGTCAACGTCGGCTATGGCCGCGAGGAACTGGTCGAGGCGGCGGCCCGGCAGATGCGCGAGCTGCCCTACTACAACCTGTTCTTCCAGACCGCGCACCCGCCGGCCGTGGCGCTGGCCAAGGCCATCGCCGACATCGCGCCGGACGGGATGAACCACGTGTTCTTCACCGGCTCGGGCTCGGAGGCCAACGACACCGTGCTGCGCATGGTGCGCCATTATTGGGCGATCAAGGGCAAGCCGGCGAAGAAGGTGGTCATCGGCCGCTGGAACGGCTACCACGGCTCGACCGTGGCCGGCGCCAGCCTCGGCGGGATGAAGGCCATGCACGGCCAGGGCGACTTCCCGATCCCCGGCATCGAGCACATCGACCAGCCCTACTGGTTCGGCGAGGGTGGCGACATGGACCCGGACGAGTTCGGCGTGCGCGTCGCCGAGCAGCTGGAGCGCAAGATTCTCGAGGTGGGCGAGGACAAGGTGGCGGCCTTCATCGCCGAGCCGATCCAGGGCGCCGGCGGCGTGATCATCCCGCCGGACAGCTACTGGCCGAAGATTCGCGAAATCCTCGCGCGCCACGACATCCTGTTCATCGCCGACGAGGTCATCTGCGGCTTCGGCCGCACCGGCGAATGGTTCGGCAGCGACTACTACGGGCTGAAACCGGACCTGATGCCGATCGCCAAGGGCCTGACCTCCGGCTACATCCCCATGGGCGGCGTGGTGGTGCGCGACGAAGTGGTGCAGACCCTCAACGAGGGCGGCGAGTTCTACCACGGCTTCACCTACTCGGGGCACCCGGTGGCCGCCGCGGTGGCGCTGGAGAACATCCGCATCCTGCGCGAGGAGAAGATCGTCGAGCGGGTCAAGGCGAAAACGGCACCTTATTTGCAATCACGCTGGCAGGAACTGCTCGAACACCCGCTGGTGGGCGAGGCCCGTGGCGTCGGCATGCTCGGCGCTCTGGAGCTGGTGAAGAACAAGAAGACCCGCGAGCGTTTCGCCGAGCCGGGTGTGGGCATGCTCTGTCGCGAGCACTGCTTCCGCAACGGCCTGGTGATGCGCGCGGTCGGCGACACCATGATCATCTCGCCGCCGCTGGTGATCGGCGAAGCGGAGATCGACGAGTTGATCGACAAGGTCAGGCGCTGCCTGGATGCGACGGCCAAGGATGTCCTGGGCTAAGGTTGTCGATTGTGTGGCCGGCATGCGTTGGGCTTGTTGAAAAAACGCCCCCGACCTTGCCAGACTGCGCGCGTGCTCATGGCCAGACCTGCCGCGCGGTGTGTCGGTGCCGGCACGCCGCCAGGCCGCGGCGTTCATTGGCCTGTTCCACTGCCCCGATATAAACGATGACAACAGGAGCTGCACGGATGAATCCCTTCGCCAAGACCCTATTCGCCATGACGCTGGCCGGCACCGTCGCCGGGGCTGCGCAGGCCCAGGAAAAGGTACTGCACGTCTACAACTGGTCCGACTACATCGCCGAAGACACCCTGGAGAACTTCACCAAGGAAACCAGCATCAAGGTGGTCTACGACGTCTTCGACAGCAACGAGGTGCTGGAAGCCAAGCTGCTGGCCGGCAGCTCCGGTTACGACGTGGTGGTGCCGTCCAACCCCTTCCTGGCCAAGCAGATCAAGGCCGGCGTGTTCCAGAAGCTGGACAAGGCCAAGCTGTCGAACTGGGACAACCTCGACAAGGACCTGCTCAAGGCGCTGGAGCCGAGCGATCCGGGCAACCAGTACTCGATCCCCTACATGTGGGGCACCATCGGCATCGGCTACAACGTCGACAAGGTCAAGGCCGTGCTCGGCGACGACGCGCCGGTGGACAGCTGGGACCTGGTGTTCAAGCCGGAGAACATCGAGAAGCTGAAGTCCTGCGGCGTTTCCTTCCTCGATTCGCCGACCGAGATCCTCCCCGCCGCCCTGCATTACCTGGGCTATGCGCCGGACAGCGGCAAGGCCGACGAGCTGAAGAAGGCCGAGGAGCTGTTCATGCAGATCCGCCCGCACGTGGCCTACTTCCACTCCTCCAAGTACATCTCCGACCTGGCCAACGGCAACATCTGCGTCGCCATCGGCTACTCCGGCGACATCTACCAGGCCAAGTCGCGCGCCGAAGAGGCGGCCAACGGCGTCAACGTCGGCTACAAGATCCCGCAGGAAGGGGCCGGCAGCTTCTTCGACATGCTGGCGATCCCGGCCGATGCGAAGAACGTCGACAATGCCCACGCCTTCCTCGACTACCTGATGAAGCCGGAGGTCATGGCGTCGATCACCGACTACGTGCAGTTCCCCAACGGCAACGCCGCCGCAACCCCGCTGGTGGACGAGGCGATCCGCACCGACCCGGGCATCTACCCGAGCCAGGCGGTGCTGCAGAAGCTCTACACCTTCCCTGACCTCGATCCGAAGACCCAGCGGGCCATGACCCGCAGCTGGACCAAGATCAAGTCCGGTCGCTGATCCGCTTCGGCCAGGCCGGGCCCGCTCACGCGGCCTGGCCAGGCCCGAGACCGCTCCGCTACGCCGGCTGGCGGAGCGACCCCACCGCGAGGAAAAACGATGGAACCGCCTTTCCCGCCGCTCGTCGCCCGTTCCCGCGCCCCTTTCTTTCGCGACGCCATTGGCCGTCGTGTCAAATCTGTTGATTTCCAGAGGTTTTTCCAATAAATAGCCCGCCTTTCCCGCCGGGATAACGTGCGGCCTGTAACAAGAGGACTCATCCCATGCGCTCGACCCTCAAGTCGCTGATCATCGCCGCCGCCATCGCCGGTACCGCCACCGCCCAGGCCGCCTCGGTGCACATCTATAACTGGTCGGATTACATCGGCGAAACGACGCTGGAAGAGTTCGAGAAGGAGACCGGCATCAAGCCGGTCTACGACGTCTTCGACTCCAACGAGACCCTCGAAGGCAAGCTGCTGGCCGGGCGCAGCGGCTACGACGTGGTGGTGCCGTCCAACCACTTCCTCGGCAAGCAGATTCGCGCCGGTGCCTTCCAGGAACTGGACAAGAGCAAGCTGCCGAACTGGGAAAACCTCGACCCGGCCTTGCTCAAGCAACTGCAGAAGAACGATCCCGGCAACGCCCATGCGGCGCCCTACCTGTGGGGCACCAACGGCATCGGCTACAACGTCGAGAAGGTCAAGGCGGCCCTCGGCGTCGACGAGATCGACTCCTGGGCGGCGATCTTCGAGCCGGAGAATGCCGAGAAGCTGGCCAGCTGCGGCATCGCCTTCCTCGATTCGGCCGACGAGATGATCCCGGCCATGCTCAATTACCTGGGCCTGGACCCCAACAGCGAGAACGCCGCCGATTACCAGAAGGCCGAGCAGAAGCTGCTGGCGGTACGCCCGCACGTGCGCTATTTCCACTCGTCCAAGTACATTTCCGATCTCGCCAATGGCAACATCTGCGTCGCCGCCGGCTTCTCCGGCGACGTGTTCCAGGCCGCCGCCCGCGCCGAGGAAGCCGGCAAGGGCATCGAGATCGCCTATGCGATTCCCAAGGAGGGCGGCAACCTCTGGTTCGACATGCTCGCCATCCCCGCCGATGCCGAAAACGTCGAAGAGGCGCATGCCTTCATCGACTACCTGCTGCGCCCCGAGGTGATCGCCGCGGTGAGCGACTACGTCGGTTACGCCAACCCCAATCTCAAGGCGGGCGAACTGATGGACCAGGACGTCCGTGAGGACGCCTCGGTGTATCCGCCGCAGGAAGTGCTCGACCGGCTCTACGTCTCGGCCGAGCTGCCGCCGAAGGTCCAGCGCCTGATGACCCGCAGCTGGACCAAGGTGAAATCCGGCAAGTGAATCCCAGGGCGCGCCGCGTGCGGCGCGCCCGCAGCAACGACCACCAGTATCCGGCGCAGGCCGGGCCAACCTTTTCATTTTCGGGAGTTCGCGCATGGCCGTTGCCTCCAGCGCCTACAAGAAAGCCCTCAGCGGCGAGAGCAAGAACAAGCAGGTGCTGCTGAAGATCGACCGCGTCACCAAGAAATTCGACGAGACGGTGGCGGTCGACGACGTCTCGGTGAGCATCCACCAGGGCGAGATCTTCGCCCTGCTCGGCGGCTCGGGCTCGGGCAAGTCGACGCTGCTGCGCATGCTCGCCGGCTTCGAGCGGCCCACCGAGGGGCGCATCTTCCTCGACGGCCAGGACATCACCGACCTGCCGCCCTACGAGCGGCCGATCAACATGATGTTCCAGTCCTATGCGCTGTTCCCGCACATGAGCGTGGAGCAGAACATCGCCTTCGGCCTCCGGCAGGACGGCCTGGCCAAGGCCGAGATCGACGAGCGGGTCAAGGAAATGCTCGGCCTGGTTCAGATGACCCAGTACGCCAAGCGCAAGCCGCACCAGCTCTCCGGCGGCCAGCGCCAGCGCGTGGCACTGGCGCGCTCGCTGGCCAAGCGGCCCAAGCTGCTGCTGCTCGACGAGCCGATGGGCGCGCTGGACAAGAAGCTGCGCTCGCAGATGCAGCTGGAGCTGGTGCAGATCATCGAGCGCGTCGGCGTGACCTGCGTGATGGTCACCCACGACCAGGAAGAGGCCATGACCATGGCCGAACGCATCGCCATCATGCACCAGGCTGGATCGCCCAGGTCGGCAGCCCGATGGACATCTACGAGACCCCGGCCAGCCGCCTGGTCTGCGAATTCATCGGCAACGTCAACCTGTTCGACGGCGAGCTGATCGAAGACGCCGAGGACCATGCGGTGATCGACTGTCCGCAACTGGAACGGCCGATCTATGTCGGCCACGGCATCAGCACCCGCGCCGAGGACAAGCGTGTGACCTACGCCCTGCGCCCGGAGAAGCTGCTGATGAGCCTGGACAAGCCGGTGCTCGAGCTGGCCGGCTACAACTGGGTGCAGGGCGTGGTGCATGACATCGCCTACCTCGGTGGCCACTCGGTGTACTACATCAAGCTGGAATCGGGGACGCTGCTGCAGGCCTTCGTCGCCAACGCCGAACGCCACGTGAAATGGCCGACCTGGGAAGAGCAGGTCTACCTGCACTGGCTCAGCGACAGCGGCGTGGTGCTGCAGGCATGAGCCGGGCACGGCTGAACAGCGGGCGCCGGCTGGTCATCGGCGTTCCCTTCCTGTGGCTGTTCCTGTTCTTCCTGCTGCCGTTCGCCATCGTCCTGAAGATCAGTTTCTCCGAGGCCGACGTGGCGATTCCGCCGTACACGGAAATCTTCAGCTACGCCGAGCAGCAGCTGCAGGTGTTGATCAACCTGGGCAACTACATCTTCCTCAGCGAGGACGACCTCTACCTGGCCGCCTATGCCGGCTCGTTGAAGATCGCCTTCTTCAGCACCCTGCTGTGCCTGCTGGTCGGCTACCCGATGGCCTACGCCATCGCCCGCGCGCGCAAGGACCTGCAGACCGTGCTGCTGCTGCTGATCATGATGCCGACCTGGACCGCGATCCTCATCCGCGTCTATGCCTGGATGGGCATCCTCAGCAGCAACGGCCTGCTCAACAGCCTGCTGCTGGGTATCGGCCTGATCGATTCGCCGCTGCAGATCCTCAATACCGACCTGGCGGTGTACATCGGCGTGGTCTATTCCTACCTGCCGTTCATGATCCTGCCGCTCTACGCCAACCTGGTGAAGCACGACCCGAGCCTGCTGGAAGCCGCGTCCGACCTTGGCGCGCGCAACCTCACCCGCTTCTGGAAGATCACCGTGCCGCTGTCGAAGAACGGCATCATCGCCGGCTGCATGCTGGTGTTCATCCCGGTGGTGGGCGAGTTCGTCATTCCCGAACTGCTCGGCGGCCCGGAGACGCTGATGATCGGCAAGGTGCTCTGGCAGGAATTCTTCAACAACCGCGACTGGCCGGTGGCCTCGGCGCTGGCGGTGGTGATGCTGGCGATCCTGCTGGTGCCGATCATCCTGTTCAACCGGAACCAGGCGAAAGAGCTGGAGGGCAAGCTATGACCGCGACAGTAGGAGCCAGCTTGCTGGCGATCCCGGATGGCACGAACGTCCGCTATTGCGAGCAGGCTCGCGTCTGCGCGGACCCGGCCCGTTCGACCCGTCCCGAGGGCACGCCATGAAACGCTGGAGCTTCTCCAACCTGATCCTGATGCTCGGCCTGCTGTTCATCTACCTGCCGATGGTGATCCTGGTCATCTACTCGTTCAACGCCTCGCGGCTGGTGACGGTATGGGGTGGCTGGTCGCTGAAGTGGTATGCCGGCCTGCTCGACAACGCCCAGCTGATGGGTGCGGTGATGCGCTCACTGGAAGTCGCCGCCTACACCGCCATCGCCGCGGTGGCGCTGGGCACCATGGCGGCGTTCGTGCTCACGCGCATCCCGGTGTTCCGCGGCCGCACGCTGTTCGGCGGGCTGGTCACCGCGCCGCTGGTGATGCCCGAGGTGATCACCGGCCTGTCGCTGCTGCTGCTGTTCGTCGCCATGGCCCAGCTGATCGGCTGGCCGGCGCAGCGCGGCCTGGTGACCATCTGGATCGCCCATACCACCTTCTGCTCGGCCTACGTCGCGGTGGTGGTGATGGCGCGCCTGCGCGAGCTGGACCTGTCCATCGAGGAGGCGGCGATGGACCTCGGCGCGCGGCCGTGGAAGGTGTTCTTCCTGATCACCATGCCGATGATCGCGCCGTCGCTGGCGGCCGGCGGCATGCTTTCGTTCGCCCTGTCGCTGGACGACCTGGTGCTGGCCAGCTTCGTCTCCGGGCCGGGCTCGACCACGCTGCCGATGGAGATCTTCTCCGCCGTGCGCCTGGGCGTGAAGCCGGAAATCAATGCGGTGGCCAGCCTGATCCTGCTCAGCGTATCGCTGGCCACCTTCCTCGCCTGGTACCTCTCGCGCCGTGCCGAAAAGCGCCGCATCCGCGCCATGCAGCAGGCGAGCGACGAGGGCAGCGGCACGCCGACCTGGCGCCAGGTGATCGAGAGCCGCAAAGCGATGGCGCCGCCCTCGGCACATAGCTGAACCGCCAGAGCCGTAGGTTGGGTTGAGCGCAGCGAAGCCCAACGGGCGACGTGTCAGGCAACGCTTCGGCTTGCGCTACGCGCCTCAGTGGAGCGCCGCCCGACCCGGCCTACGGTTCCGCCGGGGGGGGGGGCGAGCTGTGTCGCAGCACTACCGGCAGCCCGGCGCATTGTCCTCGCTCAGCGGCTCCTCGCAACCCTGCCCGCCGTCCGGCCTGGGGCTCAGCCAGATCGGTGCCAGGTAGCGCAAGGCCAAGGCGAAGGCCGTCAGCCAGCCGAGGCCGGCCAGCAGCGTCAGCACCTGCGCCGGTGCGCCCG
>NZ_AZSV01000083.1:0-18901 GCF_000582595.1 Pseudomonas sp. BAY1663 | reverse complement strand
CGGCGATGCGCCGGAGCCGCCCGAGCCCGCCGACAGGGACGTGCCGCAACCCTTTCGCCGTGGCGACCCCGGCCCGTAGCCGCCGCTGCGCTTCGGCCTAGCGGGTGCTGCCGGCCAGGCGCTCGTATTCGCGGGTCAGGTCTTCCATCTTGCGTAGCAGCGATTCGCTGGTGGTGACGATGACCGTCGGCACGAAGCGCGAGTCGTCCGCCAGGCTGAAGCCGGCCTGGGCGAAGCGCCACTGGGTACCGACCTGCTCGAGCTGGCGGTTGATCCGTTCGCTGTTCTGCGGCGCGGCGCGCAGTTCCTGCAGGCCGCGGTCGAACTCGGCCACGGCGGTCTCGAAGTCGTCGCGCAGGCGGCTGTCCGGCAGTTTCCAGCTCATGGCCAGGTAGAGCATGGCGATGCGCTGGCTGAGCATGCGCTGGCGGCCGCTGCGATTGACCAGCCGTGCCGCCTGGTTGCCGCTCTGCCGCTCGATTTCCAGTACCAGCGCTTCGCTCTGGGTGAGGAAGCGGTCGGCGAGGCGCAGCAGTTCGGCCGATTGCTGGCGGTCCGGGCGGGTCAGCGCCAGTTGCCGATACTGCTGCCAGGTCTCGACGGCTTGGTCGAGCGCCTTGCGCACGCTGCTGCTGGAGGCGTAATCGTCCAGGGCCAGGGTGTTTTCCTCGACGCTGGCGATGCTCGCGTCCAGCTGGCTGGCCGCCAGGTCGGCGCGGGTTTCGGTGGCGATCATCAGGTAGCTCTTGGCGATGCGCTGGCTGAGCATGCGCTGCATGCCGGCGCGGTTGACCGCCTCGGCATCGCTGATGGCGGCATGGCCGGGGAGGCCGGCGAGCAGCAGGGCCGCCAGCAGCGCGAGCCGCAAAAGGTGTTGGAGCATGGGTGGGAATCCTTGGTCGTAGGGCTGCATGCCGGGCCGCCGTTGCGCGGGCGGCCCGGTTGGTCGGTCAGTAGCTGTACTGCAGCTGCGCCCAGAGTTTTTCCGTGTCGACCGAATAGTCGTCCGCGTCGTAGCCGGCGTACTTGACGGTGGCGACCAGCCCCTTGAGCAGCGGGATGGCGTGGCTGTAGGCGATGTCGATCTCCTCGCCGTACTGCCGGCTGCCGCGTTCGGCGCGGAAGTCGTGGTACCAGGCCTGCAGGGTGCCGCCGAACAGCGGCAGGCTGCCGCCGAGGTAGACGTCCTGCACGCCGTCCTCGGGGGTCAGCAGGAAGGTGTCGGCCCAGCCTGGAACATGTGCTTGGTGGCCAGCGGGGTCTGGAAGGCGCGGTTGCCCGGCGTCGAGTCGCCGCCGAGCACTTCCATGCCGGCCTTGAGCGCCACGCCCTTGAGCGTGTAGCCCAGCTCGGCCAGGTAGTACTCGCTGTCGAGGTCCAGCGGATTGTCGGCGTAGTCCTTCTGCCGGGCGTATTCCAGGGCATAGCCGACGCCGGCAAGGGTGCCGTTCAGGCGCACGCCGGTGGTCTTGCTGGACAGCGTGCCGTAGTCGGCGGCCGCGCTGGCGGCGAGGTTGTCCAGGCCCAGCAGGTAGCCGTAGGCGGTCACGGTCAGTTCGGGGCCGAACTGGTACTGGGCGTTGAGCAGGTGGCTGTGGCCTTCGATGTTGGCCGGGTTGCTGCGGTTGTCGAAGCGGTTGTCCTCGGGGCCGAAGATGCTGTTGATGTTGTCGATGTAGGCGTAGGTCAGGGTCATGCCGTCGAGCGGCTTCAGCTGGCCGAGCGCGCCGTCGTAGGTCTGCTCGTTCTGCCGCCAGCCGACGCCGCCGACGAAGCGCTGGTTGTCCAGGTTGATGCGCTGGCGGCCGACCACGGCGCTGCCCAGGGCGTGGTCGTAGCGCAGCAGCGCCTGGTTGATCTCGCTGCCGTCCGGATCGGGCACCGCCGAATAGTCGCTCTGGCCGTTGCGGGTGTCGTTGTAGGCCGCTTTGCCCAGGCGGCTGACGTTGTCCGCTTCGATCAGTGCCGAGAGACCGTACCACTTACCGCTCTGCACGCCGACGCGGGTACGCAGGGTCTGCGCGTTGGCATGCTCGAGCGCATTGTCCTGGTCGACGTGCTCGTAGCGGTAGCGCAGGTCGAAGATCGGCTTCGCTTCGCTGAACAGGTTGCTGAAGTTTTCCTCCGCGCTGGCGGTGGCGCTGCAGGCGAGGCCCGCGGCGAGCAGGCCGAGGGTCAGGCGGGATGGCTGGATGCTGCTCATGGTGTGCTCCTGATTGGCTTCGGAGCAAACGATAGGCTGCTTGCTATCTTTGCAATTGATTGCCGTCAAGATGGCAAAAACGCCAACGCATTTTGTGCGAAAAGCCACAGTTGACGTGGCTTTAAGGGGTTATCGAGTGCGCTTGGTGGCAGTTTTGCCATGGCGAGCGAAAGAATGGCCGGCGCAGGTTTGCGCCGGCCTGCGGTGGAAGGGGGATCAGGCGCGCATCTGCTGGTTTTCCAAGGTCCAGACCGCGGCTTCGACCCGCGAACGCAGCCCCAGCTTGTGCAGCAGATTCTTCACGTGGACCTTGACGGTGCCCTCGGTGATGCCCAGCTTGCGGGCGATCATCTTGTTGCTCTGGCCCTTGGCGATCAGCCGCAGCACTTCCTTCTCGCGCTTGGTCAGGCTGGAGAACTGCACCTGGCCGGACGGCTTGGGGCGGACCCGGATGGCCTCGGCCAGCACCTGGGTCAGCTCCGGGCTGAGCACCATCTTGCCGGTGGCCGCCGTGCGGATCTGTTCGACCAGCTGCTCGGCGTCCATGTCCTTGAGCAGGTAGCCGTCGGCGCCGTTGCGCAGGGCTTCGAGCACGTGGCTCTGCTCGTCGGAGACGGTGAACATGATGATATGCGCGTCGACGTCGGCGTCGCGCATGCGGCGGGCGGTCTCCAGGCCATCCATGCCGGGCATGTTCAGGTCCAGCAGGATCAGGTCGGGCTCCAGCTGCACGGCCAGCCTGATGGCGTCCTCGCCGTTGCCCGCCTCGCCGACCGTTTCCAGGTCGTCTTCCAGGTCCAGCAGGTCACGCAGGCCGCGACGCATCATCGGGTGATCGTCCACGAGCAGGATGCGGGTGGTGGTCGTCGTTCCTTCGTTCATGCGTGACAGACTCCTGTTGCAGGGGAATGTGGCGATAGGCGGGCGGGAAGTGCAGGTGCACCCGCGTGCCGCCCTCGGGGCGTGGGCCAATGGTGATCGTGCCGTTCAGGCTGCTGGCGCGCTCGCGCAGGATGATCAGCCCGTAGTGACCGGCACGGCTGTCTTCGGTGGTGATTCCGATGCCATCGTCATCGATCCTGACGCGAATGGCGCCGTTCGGCTCCTGGGTCAGGCTCAGCCAGCAATGGCTGGCCTCGGCATGCTTGACGACGTTGCTCAGCGCCTCGCGGACGATCTGCAGGCAATGCACTTCTTCGTTGGGGGTCAGCGGGCAGTGGTCGAGCTGGAAGTCGAGCGCGATCTGCAGCCCGGAGTTGGCGCTGAACTCGTCGATGGTCGCCTGCACGGCCGGCTTGAGCCCCGGTTCGTCGACCTTGATGCGGAAGGTGGTCAGCAGTTCGCGCAACTGGCGGTAGGCCGAGTTCAGCCCGCGGTCGATCTGTTCGACGCTGTCGTCCAGCTGGGCCTTGCCGCTGTCCTTGTGCATCAGGCGCTTGAGCCGTGCCAGCTGCAGCTTCTGCGCCGACAGCGCCTGGGCCAGGGAGTCGTGCAGCTCGCGGGCGATCACCGCGCGTTCTTCCATCAGTGCCAGGCGCGCCTGTTTCTGGCCCAGCTGCGCCAGGCTGAGGGAGGCGGCGAAGAGGTCCGCCAGGGTGGTCAGCAGCAGCGTCTGCCAGGGCTCCAGGGGCTCGCTCTCGGCGTGTGCGACCCTCAGCAGGCCCAGCTCGTCCTGGCCGGAGCGCAGCTCGAAGCTGGCCAGCTTTTCCCCACTCGGCAACACGCCGCAGCGGTTCACCGGGCACTGTGCGCAGTCGGGCAACTGGCAGTACTCCGGGGGGCGCTGGTCCCGCGAGGTCATCGCCGTGTGGCTGCCGGCCTCGGAGGCGTAGTTCAGGCACAGCGAAATCTGCCCGGTGCCGAGCACCTGCTGCACCTTGCCCAGCAGCGAGCCCATCATCTGCGACGGGTCTTCGGGCTGGCTGTAGAGCATCTGCGCGCTGTTGAACAGCAGCTGCAGGGTGGCGTTGCTGCGGGTCAGGGCGGCGGTCTTCTCGTCCACCTTCTGTTCCATCTGCGCATACAGGCTGGCCAGTTCCTGGCTCATCTGGTTGAGCGTGCGCGCCAGCAGGCTCAGCTCGGTCTCGCCGGGAATCCGCACCTGGCCGCTGAAGTCGCCCTGGCCGATGTCGCGCGCCATCTTGGTCAGGCTGCGCAGCGGCGTCGCCAGGTTGTTGTGCAGGCCGTAGACCAGCACGAAGGCGATCGCCACGATGACGAACAGGGTGCCGGCCTGCAGGGCGCGGATAACGCCCAGCTTGCCTTCCGACGCTCCTGCAGCGTGTGCACGAAGACGTCCAGTTCGCTGACGAAGGTGTGTGCTTCCTGGCGGTACTCGGCCAGCCGCGCGTTCGGGCCGTCCAGCAGCGGGCGCATGCGCTGCTGCCAGTGCTGCAGAACGGTGGCATGCAGGGCCGGCAGGTCACTGTTGCGATGGCGGTGCAGGGCCGAGCGCAGCGAAGACGACTCCAGGGTGTTTTCCAGCGCGGCGATGTGTTCCGCGAGCGCCTGCGGCGATCCCTGTTCGGCGACGAAGGCCAGCCGGTAGGTCTGCATGCGCAGGCTGCCGGCGTGGTTGATCGCCTCGGCGTCGCCTTCCAGGGCATCGGCCAGATACAGGCTGCCGAGCAGGCTCATGAGCGAGAAACCGATGATCACCACGAACGCCACGAGCGTGTTGAACACGATCGAGTGGCGGGTGGAGAGCTGCTCGCTTTCGGAGGAATACATGGCGGGCTCACAGGGGCGTCGAGGACGTCATTCTGCGCTCTGTAAAGGCGGCTTGACCATGGCGCTGGCTATACCTCCAACGCTTTTCGGCGACGAACGGTACGCTCTGGGACGACTTAGTCCTTCTTATAGCTATTTGATTTAAAAGGATTTTATTTCGAGGCGTGGGAGTAGCCCGAAAGAGGTAGAAAAGCCCGGGTAAGCAAATTGTCGCGCCCTGCGTGTTGATTTGAATCAACTGTGGATCGATCCCCGGCCCTTAGCGTGCGGGCCATTCCTGACCCCCGTTGCGTTAGCAGCAGGGTCTCGGCGCCAAGAGGATCGACCATGAGCAATATCGAAAAGTGGGACGTGGAGGACCAGACCTTCTGGGATACCACTGGCAAGCGCGTAGCCAACCGCAATCTGTGGATCTCCATTCCAAGCCTGCTGATGGGCTTCGCCATCTGGCTGATGTGGGGCATCGTCACGGTACAGATGCTCAACCTGGGCTTTCCCTTCGAGCCCGCCGAGCTGTTCACCCTCACCGCCATCTCCGGCCTGACCGGCGCCACCCTGCGCATCCCGGCGTCGTTCATGATCCGCATCGCCGGCGGGCGTAACACCATCTTCCTCACCACCGCCCTGCTGATGATTCCGGCGGCCGGCGCCGGCATCGCCCTGCAGAGCCAGGACACGCCGCTGTGGGTGTTCCAGCTGCTGGCCTTCCTCTCCGGCATCGGCGGCGGCAACTTCGCCTGCTCGATGAGCAACATCAGCGGCTTCTTCCCGAAGAGCCAGCAGGGCCTGGCCCTGGGCCTGAACGCCGGCCTCGGCAACTTCGGCGTGACCACCATGCAGATCCTCATTCCGCTGGTGATGACCGCCGGCGTGTTCGGCGCGCTGGCCGGTGCACCGATGGAGCTGGTCAAGGACAGCGGCACGCTGATCGGCAAGATTCCCGCCGGCACCGAGACCTGGATCCAGAACGGTGGCTGGGTCTGGCTGGTGTTCCTGATCCCGCTGGCCTTCGCCGGCTGGTTCGGCATGAACAACCTGCTGGTGATCTCGCCTACCCCCGGCTACCCGGTGCACGCCTTCGGCAAGATCCTCGGCCTCTACGCCGTGGCCTTCGTCGCCGCCGCCCTCGGCCTGTACCTCTACCTGCCGGCGCCCACCGGGCTCGGCGTGCTGAACATGTGGGCCGTGATGCTGCTGACCATCGGCCTGACCCTCGGCATGCTGCGCCTGCTGCCGGGCAGCATCCAGCCGAACATCAAGCGCCAGTTCACGATCTTCCGCGACAAGCACACCTGGTCGATGAGCATCCTCTACATCCTGACCTTCGGCTCGTTCATCGGCTTCTCCATGGCGCTGCCGCTGTCGATCACGGTGATCTTCGGCTTCATGAACGACGTGGCCGCCGACGGCACCGTCACCCGCATCGCCAACCCGAATGCGCCGAGCGCGCTGACCTACGCCTGGATCGGCCCCTTCATCGGCGCGCTGATCCGTCCGCTGGGCGGCTGGATCTCCGACAAGGTCGGCGGCTCCATCGTCACCCAGGTGATCTCGGTGGTGATGGTCATCGCCTCGGTCGCGGCCGGCTACGTGATGCACCAGGCCTATGGCTCCAGCCAGCCGGAGCAGTACTTCTTCGTCTTCCTGCTGCTGTTCCTGGTGCTGTTCGCCGCCAGCGGCATCGGCAACGGCTCCACCTTCCGCACCATCGGCGTGATCTACGACCGCGAAAAGGCCGGCCCGGTACTCGGCTGGACCTCGGCGGTGGCCGCCTACGGCTCCTTCGTCGCGCCCATCGTGATCGGCGAGCAGGTCAAGGCCGGCACCCCCGAGGTGGCGATGTACGGCTTCGCGGTGTTCTACGCGCTGTGCCTGATCCTCAACTGGTGGTTCTACCTGCGCCCCAACGCCTACGTGAAGAACCCCTGAGTCCGGAGTGCCGCCATGAAAATCATGATTGCCTACGACAACTCGCGTAACGCCAGGAAGGCCCTGGACGCCACCCTCGACATGTTCGGCCCGCTCAAGCCGCTGATCATCCTCATCGGCGTGGTGGAAGAAAGCCGCGACACCAGCGACTCGGCCGTCGAGCTCTACGAGCGCGATCGCGGCGAGTTCCAGACCTTCCTGCACGAGGCCGCCGACCGCGTCAGCGCATTCGGCCTGGACGCCGACGTGATCCTCGCCGAGGGCGACGCCCGCAAGATGATCCTCAAGGCCGCCGAGCACAAGAAGCCTGACCTGCTGGTCATCGCGCGGCATTCCAACGAGCCGGACGGCGGCTTCATCTCCCGCTCGCTGAATCTGCTGGTCGACGAGCTCGACTACATGACCTTCGGCAGCGTCAGCGCCTTCCTGGCCCGTCGGGCACCGTGCCCGGTCCTGATCCAAGCCTGTCCCTGAGTAAGGAGCTCATCATGAGAGTTTCTACGCTGTTCGAATGGAAGCGCCCCGAGATCCGGGCCCTGCACCTGACCTGGATCGCCTTCTACATCTGTTTCTTCGTCTGGTTCGGCATGGCGCCGCTGGCCTCGAGCATGCTGAAAAGCGTGAACTGGCTGACGCCCGAGGACCTCAAGCTGTTCGCCATCGCCAACGTGGCGCTGACCATCCCGGCGCGCATCCTGGTCGGCATGGCGCTGGACCACTGGGGCCCGCGCCGGGTGTTCTCGGTGCTGCTGGTGGTGATGGCCGCACCCGCACTGTTCTTCGCCTTCGGTGACAGCCGCGTCCAATTGCTGGTCTCGCGGCTGATCCTCAGCTCCATCGGCGCCAGCTTCGTGGTCGGCATCCACATGACCGCCATGTGGTTCAAGCCCAGGGACATCGGTTTCGCCGAAGGCTTCTATGCCGGCTGGGGCAACTTCGGTTCCGCCGCCGCCGCCATGAGCCTGCCGGCCATCGCCATCCACGCCTTCGGCGGGCCGGAAGGCTGGCGCTGGGCGATCGCCAGCTCGGCGATCATCATGGCCATCTACGGCGTGTACTACTGGTTCGCCCTCACCGACGGCCCGGCCGGCACCGTGCACCGCAAGCCGCACAAGGCCAGCGCGCTGGAAGTCAGCACCTGGGCGGACATGATCAAGCTGATCGTCTGGACCATTCCCATGGTCGGCGTGCTCGGCATCCTGGTCTGGCGCATCGAGAACATGGGCTACCTGGGCGCCACCGGCGCGGCGATCTGCTACGCGGTGATCGCCCTGGTGGTGATCTTCCAGGTCGTGCAGATCCTGCGGGTCAACGTGCCGATCCTGAAGAAGGGCGTGCCGGAGGACGACAAGTACCCCTTCAACACCGTGGCCGCGCTGAACTCCACCTACTTCGCCAACTTCGGCGCCGAGCTGGCCGTGGTGTCGATGCTGCCGATGTTCTTCGAGCAGACCTGGGGGCTGACGCCGACCACCGCCGGCATCATCGCCGCCTCCTTCGCCTTCGTGAACCTGGTGGCGCGGCCCATGGGCGGCCTGGTCTCCGACCGCTTCGGCAACCGCCGCTTCGTCATGCTGGCCTACATGCTGGGCATCGCCATCGGCTTCCTGCTGATGGGCCTGATGAACGCCAAGTGGCCGCTGATCGTCGCCGTGGCGATCACCGTGCTCTGCTCGGTGTTCGTCCAGGGTGCCGAGGGCGCGACCTTCGGGATCATCCCGTCGATCAAGCGCCGCGTCACCGGGCAGATCTCCGGCATGGCCGGGGCCTACGGCAACGTCGGCGCCGTCTGCTACCTGACCCTGTTCACCTTCGTGAACCCCTCGCAGTTCTTCATGGTGATCGCCGCCGGTGCGTTCCTCAGCTTCGGGCTCTGCCTGCTCTGGCTGAAGGAACCCGAGGGCGCGTTCTCCGACGAGTACTACGTCTCCAGCGTCGACCGCGAACTGGAGGCCCGCCACAAGCTCGCGTCCTGACAATTTCAACGAAACGCGCCGGCCACATGGCCGGCGCCAGCCGAGATCGATAAGCCGACCGGTCGGGCCAGTGGTTCGCAACCGGAGTGAGGAGAGAAAACGATGAGCCACTTGCTCGATCAACTGCGCTTCTTCAACAGGAAGCAAGGCGAGTTCGCCGATGGTCATGGCGAAACCCGCATCGAATCCCGCGACTGGGAGAACGTCTACCGCTCGCGCTGGCAGTACGACAAGATCGTGCGCTCGACCCACGGGGTGAACTGCACCGGTTCCTGCTCCTGGAAGATCTACGTCAAGAACGGCCTGATCACCTGGGAAACCCAGCAGACCGACTACCCGCGCACCCGCAACGACCTGCCCAACCACGAGCCACGCGGCTGTCCGCGCGGGGCCAGCTACAGCTGGTACATCTACAGCGCCAACCGCCTGAAGTATCCGAAGGTGCGCAAGCCGCTGCTGAAACTGTGGCGCGAGGCGCGGCGCAACATGACCCCGGTGGACGCCTGGGCCAGCATCGTCGAGGACAAGGCCAAGGCCGAGTCCTACAAGAGCAAGCGCGGCATGGGCGGCTTCATCCGCTCCAGCTGGGACGAAGTCAACGAGATCATCGCCGCGGCCAACGTCTACACCGTCAAGCAGTACGGCCCGGACCGCGTCATCGGCTTCTCGCCGATCCCGGCGATGTCCATGGTTTCCTACGCCGCAGGTTCCCGTTACCTGTCGCTGATCGGTGGCGTTTGCCTGTCGTTCTACGACTGGTACTGCGACCTGCCGCCGGCCTCGCCGCAGATCTGGGGCGAGCAGACCGACGTGCCGGAGTCGGCCGACTGGTACAACTCCAACTACATCATCGCCTGGGGCTCCAACGTCCCGCAGACGCGTACGCCGGATGCGCACTTCTTCACCGAGGTGCGCTACAAGGGCACCAAGACCGTCGCCATCACCCCGGACTACGCCGAAGTCGCCAAGCTCACCGACCTCTGGCTCAACCCCAAGCAGGGCACCGACGCCGCGCTGGCCCAGGCCTTCGCCCACGTCATCTTCAAGGAATTCCACCTGGAGAAGCCGAGCGCGTACTTCCGCGACTACGCCAAGCGCTACACCGACCTGCCGGTGCTGGTGCGCCTGAACGAGAAGGACGGCAGCTACGTGGCCGACCGCTTCCTGCGCGCCTCGGACCTGGCCGACAACCTCGGCCAGGAGAACAATCCCGAGTGGAAGACCATCGCCGTCGACGACAAGACCGGCGTGCTGGTCTCGCCGCTGGGGTCGATCGGCTACCGCTGGGGCGAGAAGGGCAAGTGGAACATCGAGGCCCGCGAAGGCCAGGAAGGCCGTGACGTCGACCTGCGCCTGAGCCAGATCGACGGCGGCGAGACCGCCGAGGTCGCCTTCCCGTACTTCGGCGGCATCCACCACGAGCACTTCCAGCACGCCGAAGGCGAAGACATCCAGCTGCGCCGCGTACCGGTGCGCTCGATCACCCTGGCCGACGGCAGCACCACCAAGGTCGCCACCGTGTTCGACCTGATGGCCGCCAACCTGGGTATCGACCGTGGCCTGGGCGGCGCCAACGTCGCCTCCAGCTACGACGATGCCAGCGTGCCGGGCACCCCGGCCTGGCAGGAAGTCATCACCGGCGTGTCCCGCGAGAAGGCGATCCAGATCGCCCGTGAATTCGCCGACAACGCCGACAAGACCCATGGCCGTTCCATGATCATCGTCGGTGCGGCGATGAACCACTGGTACCACATGGACATGAACTACCGCGGCCTGATCAACATGCTGATGTTGTGCGGTTGCGTCGGTCAGACCGGTGGCGGCTGGGCGCACTACGTGGGTCAGGAAAAGCTGCGTCCGCAGTGTGGCTGGCTGCCGCTGGCCTTCGGCCTCGACTGGAGCCGTCCGCCGCGCCAGATGAACGGCACCAGCTTCTTCTACAACCACAGCTCGCAGTGGCGCCACGAGAAGATGAGCATCCACGAAGTGCTCTCGCCGCTGGCCGACAAGTCGCAGTTCCCCGAGCACATGCTCGACTACAACATCCGCGCCGAACGCGCCGGCTGGCTGCCGAGCGCACCGCAGCTCAACCGCAACCCGCTGCAGATCTGCCGTGATGCCGAGGCTGCCGGCATGTCGCCGGTCGACTATGTCACCCAGTCGCTGAAAGATGGCTCGCTGCGCTTCTCCTGCGAGCAGCCGGACAACCCGGTGAACTTCCCGCGCAACATGTTTATCTGGCGCTCCAACCTGCTGGGCAGCTCGGGCAAGGGCCACGAGTACATGCTCAAGTACCTGCTGGGCACCCGAAACGGCGTGATGAACGAAGACCTCGGCAAGCGCGACGGCTTCAAGCCGACCGAGGCCGAATGGCAGGACGAGGGCGCCATCGGCAAGCTCGACCTGGTCACCACCCTCGACTTCCGCATGTCCTCGACCTGCGTGTACTCCGACATCGTCCTGCCGACCGCGACCTGGTACGAGAAGGACGACATGAACACCTCGGACATGCACCCGTTCATCCACCCGCTGTCTGCGGCGATCGACCCGGCCTGGGAAGCCAAGTCCGACTGGGAAATCTACAAGGGCATCGCCAAGGCGTTCTCCGAGATGGCGGTCGGTCAGCTGGGCGTCGAGCAGGACCTGGTCACCATCCCGCTGCTGCACGACACCCCCGGCGAGCTGGCGCAGCCGTTCGGCGGCACCGACTGGAAAACCGAGGGCAAGGACCCGGTACCGGGCAAGAACTGCCCGAACATCACCGTGGTCGAGCGCGACTACCCGAACACCTACAAGAAGTTCACCTCCCTCGGTCCGCTGCTGGACAAGCTGGGCAACGGCGGCAAAGGCATCAACTGGAACACCGAGCACGAGGTCGAGTTCCTCGGCGAGCTGAACTACAAGGTGCGTGAGGAGGGTGTCAGCCAGGGCCGGCCGAAGATCGAATCGGCCATCGATGCGGCGGAAGTGATCCTCTCGCTGGCGCCGGAAACCAACGGCCACGTCGCCGTGAAGGCCTGGGCCGCGCTGTCGGAATTCACCGGTCGCGACCACAGCCACCTGGCATTGCCCAAGGAGCACGAGGCGATCCGCTTCCGTGACATCCAGGCGCAGCCGCGCAAGATCATCTCCAGCCCGACCTGGTCGGGTCTCGAAGACGAGCACGTGTCGTACAACGCCGGCTACACCAACGTCCACGAGTACATCCCGTGGCGCACCATCACCGGTCGCCAGCAGTTCTTCCAGGATCACCCCTGGATGCAGGCCTTCGGCGAGCAGCTGATGAGCTACCGGCCGCCGATCAACACCCGCACCGTCGACTACGTGAAGGGCAAGAAGAGCAACGGCAACCCCGAGATCGTCCTGAACTGGATCACCCCGCACCAGAAGTGGGGCATCCACAGCACCTACTCGGACAACCTGATCATGCTCACCCTCAGCCGCGGCGGCCCGATCGTCTGGATGAGCGAAATCGACGCCAAGAAGGCCGGCATCGAGGACAACGACTGGATCGAGTGCTTCAACGCCAACGGCGCCCTGACCGCCCGCGCGGTGGTCAGCCAGCGCGTGATGGAAGGCATGGTGATGATGTACCACGCCCAGGAACGCATCGTGAACGTGCCCGGCGCCGAGAGCACCAAGACCCGCGGCGGCCACCACAACTCGGTGACCCGCGTGGTGCTCAAGCCCACCCACATGATCGGCGGCTACGCCCAGCAGGCGTACGGCTTCAACTACTACGGCACCGTGGGTTGCAACCGCGACGAATTCGTCGTGGTGCGCAAGATGAACAAGGTCGACTGGCTCGACGGCCCGAATGGCCATGAGCTGCCGCAACCCCTGCCGCAAGACATCTGAGGAAAAAGGCCATGAAGATTCGTTCACAAGTAGGCATGGTCCTGAACCTGGACAAGTGCATCGGCTGCCACACCTGCTCGATCACCTGCAAGAACGTCTGGACCAGCCGCGAAGGCATGGAATACGCCTGGTTCAACAACGTCGAGACCAAGCCTGGCATCGGCTACCCGAAGGAGTGGGAGAACCAGGACAAGTGGAAGGGCGGCTGGGTGCGCAATGGCGACGGCACCATCAATCCGCGTATCGGCGGCAAGTTCCGCGTGCTGGCGAACATCTTCGCCAACCCGGACCTGCCGACCATCGACGACTACTACGAGCCGTTCGACTTCGACTACCAGAATCTGCACACCGCGCCGCTCTCCGAGCACCAGCCGGTGGCGCGTCCGCGCTCGCTGGTCTCCGGCCAGCGCATGGAGAAGATCGAGTGGGGCCCGAACTGGGAAGAAATCCTCGGTACCGAGTTTGCCAAGCGCCGCAAGGACAAGAACTTCGACAAGGTGCAGGCCGACATCTACGGCCAGTACGAAAACACCTTCATGATGTACCTGCCGCGCCTGTGCGAGCACTGCCTGAACCCGGCCTGCGCCGCGTCCTGCCCGAGCGGTGCGATCTACAAGCGCGAGGAGGACGGCATCGTCCTCATCGACCAGGAGAAGTGCCGCGGCTGGCGCATGTGCATCAGCGGCTGCCCGTACAAGAAGATCTACTTCAACTGGAAGAGCGGCAAATCCGAGAAGTGCATCTTCTGCTTCCCGCGCATCGAGCTGGCATGCCGACCGTCTGTGCCGAGACCTGCGTGGGCCGCATCCGCTACCTCGGCGTGCTGCTGTACGACGCCGACCGCATCCATGAAGTGGCCAGCACCGTCAACGAGCAGGACCTGTACGCCAAGCAACTGGAGATCTTCCTCGATCCGTTCGACCCGAAGGTCATCGAGCAGGCGCTCAACGACGGCGTTCCGATGTCGGTGATCGAGGCCGCGCAGAAGTCGCCGGTCTACAAGATGGCGGTGGACTGGAAGCTGGCCCTGCCGCTGCACCCGGAATACCGCACGCTGCCGATGGTGTGGTACGTGCCGCCGCTGTCGCCGATCCAGAACGCCGCCAGTGCCGGTCACGTCAGCATGGACGGCGTGCTGCCGGACGTCGACAGCCTGCGCATCCCGCTGCGTTACCTGGCCAACCTGCTCACCGCAGGCGACGAGGAGCCGGTCAAGCTGGCGCTCAAGCGCATGCTCGCCATGCGTGCCTACAAGCGCGCCGAGCAGGTCGATGGTGTGCAGGACCTCAAGGTGCTGGAGAGCGTCGGTCTGTCGGTGGCCCAGGTGGAGGACATGTACCGCTACCTGGCCATCGCCAACTACGAGGACCGCTACGTGATCCCCACCGCGCACCGCGAGGAGGCCATGAGCGACGCCTTCGCCGAGCGCTCCGGCTGCGGCTTCAGCTTCGGCAGCGGCTGCTCCGGCGCCTCGGACACCAACATGTTCGGTGCCAGGAAGGCCAACCGCCGCGACATCATCAAGACCGTCCAGCTGTGGGAGGACTGAGCCATGCGCATCCTTAAAGTGATTTCCCTGCTGCTGGACTATCCCGACCAGCACCTGCGCGACGGCCATGCCGAACTGGCTCAGGCCATCGGCTCGGCCCGCGAGATCAGCCCGGAGCAGCGCATCGCGCTGCGCCGCCTGCTCGACGAGCTGACCGAAGGCGACCTGATGGACGTGCAGGAGCGCTACACCGACCTGTTCGACAAGGGCCGCGCGCTGTCGCTGCTGCTGTTCGAGCACGTCCACGGCGAGTCGCGCGACCGCGGCCAGGCCATGGTCGACCTGATGGCGCAGTACACCGACGCCGGTTTCGCCATCGGCGTGCGCGAGCTGCCGGACTACATCCCGCTGTACCTCGAGTACCTCGCCACCCGCGAGGAGCTCGAGGCCCGCGAGGGGCTGGCCGATGTCGCCCATCTGCTGGCCCTGCTGGCGGCCCGTCTGCAGGAACGCGAGAGCCCGCATGCCGCGTGCTTCACCGCACTGCTGCAGATCGCCGGCGAGCCGGTGCAGGAAACCCTGGCCGGCCTGCAGCAGCAGGTTGCCGCCGAAGAGCGCGACGACTCGCTGGAGGCGCTGGACAAGATCTGGGAGGAGGAACAGGTCAACTTCCTCCAGGCCGAGCAGCAGGATCGCTGCCCATCCATGCCGAGCGGGCCGGGCAAGGCTCGCGAGGAAAGCCCGGTGCCGCTGCACTGGACCGATTTCAAGCATGACGGGCAGGCCGCTGCGCTCGCCCAGGAGGTGCGCAATGTCTAACTTCAATTTCCTGCTGTTCGGGGTCTACCCCTACATCGCCCTGGCCATCTGCCTGATCGGCAGCTGGGCGCGCTTCGACCTGTCGCAGTACAGCTGGAAGGCCGGCTCGAGCCAGATGCTGTCGAACAACCGCATGCGCCTGGCGAGCAACCTGTTCCACGTCGGCATCATCTTCATCCTGGCCGGGCACTTCGTCGGCCTGCTGATGCCCGAGGCGCTGTACCACCACTTCATCAGCAGCGGTCAGAAGCAGATCGTGGCGATGGTGTCCGGTGGCTTCTTCGGCATCCTCTGCCTGATCGGCCTGGTGATGCTGATCCAGCGCCGGCTGACCGACGCGCGCGTGCGGGCCACCTCCAACACCAGCGACATCATGATCCTGTTCGTGCTGCTGGCGCAGCTGGTGCTGGGTCTGCTGACCATCGTCGCCTCCACCGGCCACCTGGACGGTTCGGTGATGGTGCTGCTGGGCACCTGGGCGCAGAGCCTGGTCACCCTGCAGCCGGTCAAGGCCGCAGGCGCCATCGAGTCGGTCAGCGTGATCTACAAGCTGCACGTGTTCCTCGGCATGACCCTGTTCGTGCTGTTCCCCTTCACCCGCCTGGTGCACATCGTCAGCGCGCCGGTGTGGTACCTGGGGCGGCGCTACCAGATCGTCCGGCAGAAGGGCGTCAAGCCGGCCATGCCGCGTCCGCAGCGCCCGCGCACCTACGAGGCGCCGGCCCGCGAAGGCAGCGCACCGGCCGCCGTGCCGGGCTACGCCACGGCCAAGAGCAAGACCCCGGCCTGAGGTCCCGGCGGCCGGCGCTTAGCGCGCCGGTCGCCGTGGCCGATCGGATCGACCTTCCACGGTTTTTATCGAGGTAGTCATCATGGGTTGTGGATGTGGTGGAAGCACGGGAGGCGGCGGCTGCGGTGGTGGCGCCCGCCCGGAAATCGAAGTGCCGGCCGAGGCCCCTCTGTTCGAGGAGCTGCCGCATGAAGAAGAAATCGAGCCCGCCGGGGAACAGGCCGCCGGCGAACCGCTGCTGATCGCCAGCAGCGAACAGGAATGGCCGCGGGTGCGGGTCAACGGGGTGGCGATCGCGCCCCAGGCCATCGCCCAGGAATTGCAGTATCACCCCGCCGAGAGCCGCGACGAGGCGGTCTTTCTGGCGACCCAGGCACTGGTGGTGCGCGAGCTGTTGCAGCAGCGCATCGCCGAACTCGGCCTGGTGGTGCAGGCGGCGTCCGGCGAAAGCGAGGAGGAAGCGGCCACGCGGACGCTGATCGAACAGGAAGTGCCGCTGCCGCTGGCCGACGAGGCGACCTGCCGGCAGTACTACAACGGCAATCGTCAGCGCTTCTTCAGCGCGCCGCTGCTGGCCGCGCGGCACATCCTGCTGGCCTGTCCGGCGGATGACGCCGAGGCACGTAGCCTGGCGCGCGAGCAGGCGCTGGGCCTGTTGCAGCAACTGCAGGCGGCGCCGCAACGCTTCGCCGAGCTCGCGCTGCAGCATTCGGCCTGTCCGTCCAAGGAGCAGGGCGGGGCGCTGGGGCAGATCAGCAAGGGCCAGACCGTGCCGGAGTTCGAGCGCCAGCTGTTCCGTCTGCCGGTCGGCCTCTGCCAGCAGCCGCTGGAAAGCCGCTACGGCTACCACCTGGCGTTCGTCGACCAGCGTATCGAGGGCGAGCAATTGCCCTACGAGGCGGTCGCCGGTGCGATTCGCGCCGAACTCAACCAGCGCGTCTGGCAGATCGGCGTCAGCCAGTACCTGCAGAACCTGGTGGAGGCGGCGAACATCGAGGGCATCCACCTGCAGGGCGCGGAAACCCCGCTGATGCAGTAACCGCGGCTTGGCTCTACGTAGGTGGATGACGCTTCACCCATCCACCGGGCAGGGCCCTGGTGGATGAAAAAAGCGTCATCCACCCTACGAGGCTTCAGAGGTGTTATCGATGACTCAACTACGCGATGCCCACGACCGCCAGATCGACTACCTGCGCATGTCGGTGACGGACCGCTGCGATTTCCGCTGCGTCTACTGCATGGCCGAGGACATGACCTTCCTGCCGCGCCAGCAGGTGCTCGGTCTGGAGGAGCTGGAGCGCATCGCGCGCATCTTCGTCGGGCTGGGCGTGAAGAAGATCCGCCTCACTGGCGGCGAGCCGCTGGTACGCCAGGGCATCGTCGGTCTCTGCGAGCGCATCGCGGCCTTGCCCGGGCTGCGCGAACTGGTGATGACCACCAACGGCTCGCAGCTGGTCAGGCTTGCCGAGCCACTGGCGCGGGCTGGCGTGAAACGGCTGAATATCAGCTGGATAGCCTGGACGCCGAGAAATTCCACGCCATTACCCGCACCGGCCAGCTGCAGCAGGTGCTCGACGGCATCGATGCGGCGCGCGCCGCCGGCTTCGAGCGGATCAAGCTCAATGCCGTGGTGATGAAGGGCCGCAACGCCGAGGAGGTCGCCGACCTGGTGGATTTCGCCATCGCCGGCGGGCTGGATTTGAGCTTCATCGAGGAAATGCCGCTGGGCGATGTCGGCCGTTCGCGCGGCGAGAGCTTCTGCTCCAGCGACGAGGTCAAGGCGCTGATCGCCGCGCGTCACGCGCTGATCGATTCGGCCGAGCAGAGCGGCGGCCCGGCGCGCTATGTGCGCCTGCCGGAGCATCCGCAGACGCGCATCGGCTTCATCTCGCCGCATTCGCACAACTTCTGCGCCACCTGCAACCGCGTGCGGCTGACGGTGGAGGGGCGCCTGCTGCTGTGCCTGGGCCACGAGCATTCCATCGACCTGCGCGCGCTGCTGCGCCGCCATCCGACCAGCGACCAGCCGCTGATCGACGCCATCCACGCGGCGCTGCAACGCAAACCGCTGCGCCACGAGTTCTCCCACGCTGGCGAGGTCCAGGTGCTGCGCTTCATGAATGCCAGCGGCGGTTGAAACGGCCGGCGCCTGACGCGTTTGCGACGCGTGGTCGCAGCCGGCGGCGCGCCCGGCAGAGAGCGGCTAGGGTGAGGAAATACATTAGGGGGCTGTTCCCCGACCTACCGCAGGCTCAGCCTGCAGCAAATTTTTCCACGGAGTTGCGAGCCATGGCTCATCTGTCCACCCATGAATTCCAGCCGCTCAATATCGCGGTGCTGACCGTCAGCGACACCCGCACCCTGGCCAACGACACCTCGGGGCAGGTGCTGGTCGACCACCTCGCAGGTGCCGGCCATGCGCTGGCCGAGCGCGCCATCGTCATCGACGACATCTGGCAGATCCGCGCCCGGGTCAGTAACTGGATCGCCGATGCGACGGTGCAGGTGGTGCTGATCACCGGCGGCACCGGCTTCACCGCCCGCGACAACACCCCGCAGGCGGTACAGCCGCTGCTGGACAAACAGGTCGACGGCTTCGGCGAGCTATTCCGTCATGTCTCGCTGGCCGAGATCGGCACCTCGGCGCTGCAGTCGCGGGCCCTGGCCGGGATCAGCAACGGCACCCTGGTGTGCTGCCTGCCGGGCTCGCCCAATGCCTGCCGCACTGCCTGGCAGAAGATTCTTGGCGAGCAGCTCGACAGCCGCACCGGCCCGTGCAACTTCGTCGCCCACCTGAAAGCCTCGCTGGACGAGCCGCCGCGCGTTTGCTGCGGGAGCCGCTCATGAGCGCCTGCGGCTGCGACAGCAAGGGCCTGCGGCCGGTTGACGAGGCGATCGACGAGCTGCTCGCCCGTGTCCCGCCCCTGCCCGCGGTGGAGCACGTGGCGCTGTCCGATGTCCTTGGCCGCGTGCTGGCCGAGCCGTTGAGCGCACCGTTCCCGGTGCCGGCCTGGGACAACAGCGCGATGGACGGCTACGCCTTGTGCGCCGCCGACCTGCCCGCCGAGGGCGGCTGGCTGCCGCTGGCCGGGCGGATCGCCGCCGGC